>JAUYTB010000079.1 GCA_030695305.1 Bacteroidales bacterium | reverse complement strand
GTGCAGATATTTAGATAACTAGTTTTTTGGTAAACAGAAAAATGTAAGATGACAAGAATTAAATTACAGATATACAATATGTTATAAAAAACTCCCAAGGATAAATAACCGTAAAAACAGTGGAAATAACTCTATATTTAGCCACAAAAGTCGTCAAAGTCCACAACCCTTGCCAAGGTTGTAGTTTCGTATAAATCTGCCCAATTTGTAAATAATCTTTTAAGAGTTGACGGGGGATTTTATTCAATTCTGAATTAAAAAATAATATTATACTTACATATTATAACATGCGGAATAGCGCTCCAGCAAATAATTTTTGAGTTTATTTACACTTTGCTATTGCAGATTTAATATAATTTATAACTTCGCACCTGAAATGAGAGCACAATTATCCATTATTCTATCACTGCTGCTGCTGGGTTTATATAAATCGGGCGGTGCAACTATTGTTTAGTAATAAGAGAATTATAAACACAAAATAAGTAGGCCGCCCGCAAGGGACGGCCTTTTTTAATTTAATAAATTATGGAAAAACTTTTTGTTTTTGATACTACTCTTCGCGACGGAGAGCAGGTTCCAGGGTGCCAGCTCAATACAATTGAGAAGATAGAGCTTGCAAAAGCGCTTGAATTGATGAGAGTTGACATTATTGAGTGTGGGTTTCCCATCTCAAGTCCGGGCGACTTTAACTCTATTGTGGAGATCTCCAAGGTAATAACCGAGTCAACCATCTGCGCACTTACAAGAGCTGTAGATAAGGATATTGATGTTGCGGCAGATGCTCTCCATTACGCCAAAAGAAAGAGGATACACACCGGTATCGGAACATCTGACCTTCATATCCGTCATAAATTCAAATCTAACCGGGAGGATATCTTAGAGAGAGCCGTGAAGTGTGTAAAGTATGCCCGCAGGTTTACAGACGATGTCGAGTTCTACGCCGAGGATGCCGGTCGTACAGAGAATGAGTATCTGGCCAGGGTGATAGAGGCAGTTATTGCTGCGGGAGCGACAGTTGTCAATATCCCCGACACAACAGGGTACTGTATGCCTTATGAGTACGGTGAGAAGATTAAATATCTGCGCGAAAATGTATCAAATATTCATAAAGCCGTGATATCCACACACTGTCATAACGATCTTGGGATGGCTACGGCAAATACACTTGCCGGGGTGATGAATGGAGCCAGGCAGGTGGAGGTTACCATTAACGGAATTGGTGAGAGGGCCGGCAACACTGCCATGGAGGAGGTGGTTATGGCAATAAAGAGCCGAAAGGATATCCCTGTATATACAGATATTGAGACCCGCATGATTGCCAGGACATCTCGTCTTGTCTCCACTCTGATGAGAATGCCGGTGCAGCCCAACAAGGCGATAGTTGGCCGGAATGCTTTTGCCCACTCGTCGGGGATCCATCAGGATGGTGTTCTAAAGAACCGTGAGAGTTATGAGATTATCGATCCTGCAGATGTGGGGGTAAGTGAATCTACTATTGCATTGACAGCCAGAAGTGGAAGAGCTGCACTTAACCATCACTACAAAAGGTTGGGAGTTGAACTTACAAACGAGGAGCTTGATGATGCTTACGATAAATTCCTTAAGCTTGCTGATTGCAAGAAGGATATAAACGATGAGGATCTGCTTGTTATTGTTGGTGTTACACGGGCCAAACAGAACCAAAAAATTCGTCTTAAATATCTACAGGTTGTTTGCGGCAAAAATTCTGTACCAATGGCCACGGTGAAACTTGTAATAGACGGAGAGGTGTGCTGCGCAACAAGCTCCGGAAACGGCCCTATTGATGCATCATTTAAGGCGGTCAAATCGCTTATCCATCGCAAGATTAACCTGGAGGAGTTTCTTGTTCAAACTATTACCCGCGGAAGCGACGATGTTGGAAAGGTTCACGTGCAGATAGAAAACAAAGGGAACATCTATTACGGATTCTCTGCCAACACCGACATTATAACCGCTTCTGTTGAGGCACTTGTGAATGCTGTTTCTAAGATCATTGCAATATGAGTAAAACACTTTTCGACAAAATATGGGAATCGCACATTGTTAAGCAGATACCCGAGGGGCCGTCAATCCTCTATATTGACAGACATTTTATCCACGAGGTCACAAGCCCTCAGGCATTTACCGGACTCCGCAACAGAGGTCGCAAGGTCTTGAGGCCGTTGCAAACATTTGCCACCTGCGACCACAACGTCCCAACCAGAGACCAAGATCTGACTATTGAGGAGCACTCTTCACGTATCCCCATTGAGCAACTTGCCGCCAATACAAAAGAGCATGGAATCACATATTTCCCTCTCGGAGACCCATCTAACGGCGTTGTGCACATAATTGGACCGGAACTTGGCATCACCCAACCGGGAATGACCATTGTTTGTGGCGACAGCCACACATCTACGCACGGAGCTTTTGGAAGCATCGCTTTTGGGATAGGGACAAGCGAGGTGGAGATGGTACTGGCAACACAGACTCTTTTACAAACCAAGCCAAAGCAGATGCTGATAAAGGTAGATGGAGAGCTTTCTAAAGGGGTGTGTGCTAAGGATATTATCCTACATATAATTTCGCGACTGGGAACATCTGCCGGGACCGGACACTTTATTGAGTTTGGAGGAAGCACAATAAAAGGTTTGAGTATGGAGGGGCGGATGACAATCTGCAATATGAGCATCGAGATGGGTGCACGCGGTGGGCTGATTGCTCCGGATGAAGTTTGTTTTGAGTACCTTAAAGGGCGGCCATACTCTCCGGCCGGCGATGAGTGGAATAAGGCTGTAAGCAGATGGTCGCAGCTTAAAAGTGATGCAGTTTGCAATTTCGACGCAGTTTACCAATTTGATGCTGCAGATATTGAACCGATGATCACCTGGGGAACAAATCCGGGAATGGGAATGGCTGTGACCGGAAAAGTCCCTCACTCAGAAGGTCATGTAGCTGAGATTGATACCATTGAAACGACTGTGACCCAGAATGTAGCTGTGGCTAAGAGTGATGCAGTTGAGATCTCTATGGCAAAAAAAGCTCTTGACTATATGGGTTTTAGGGAGGGAGAGCCGCTGCTTGGATTGCCTGTGGATTATGTTTTTTTGGGCAGCTGCACCAACGGGAGGATAGAGGATTTTCGTGCATTTGCGGGTTTGGTTAAAGGGAGGCAAAAGGCCTCCGGGGTAACAGCCTGGCTGGTTCCCGGGTCAAAGCTGGTAGAGAGAGAGATTGAGGCAGAGGGTCTTGGTAAGATACTTCGTGAGGCGGGCTTCGAGGTGCGCCAACCGGGATGTTCGGCCTGCCTGGGGATGAATGAAGATAAGATTCCGGAAGGTAAGTACTGTATATCAACAACAAACAGAAATTTCGAAGGGAGGCAGGGCCCGGGTGCAAGGACAATACTTGCCGGACCACTCGTTGCAGCAGCATCTGCAATCACAGGCGTAATAACAGACCCAAGAGAGTTGGTTAATGCAATCGGCAGTGAAATCACATATAAGAGCAAATCTGCAAATACAAAATAACGATGAAGAGAAATAAGTTTACAATAGTTGAGTCCCGGGCGGTGGTAATACCAAAGGATAATATTGATACCGACCAGATTATACCTGCACGTTTTCTCAAGACAACCTCCAGGGAGGGTTTTGGAAAAAATCTCTTTTACGACTGGAGGTACAACAGTTCGGGAGAGAAAATTGAGGATTTCATTTTAAACACCTCCAATGGTGAGGGGACAATCCTGGTTGCCGGGAGGAATTTTGGTTGTGGCTCAAGTCGCGAACACGCAGCCTGGGCAATTGCCGATTACGGATTCCGGGCGGTGGTCTCCACCTTCTTTGCCGATATCTTTCGCTCCAATGCTCTCAATAATGGGTTACTGCCTGTTCAGGTTAGTGAAAGATTTTATGCATCAATTATAAACTATTCAAAATCAAATAATTCTTTAATATTAAAAATTGACCTTATGAAAAAACAGATCTCAAATCCACAAACAGACGACTCCGAAAAGTTCGAAATCAACAACTACAAGCAGGATTGCTTGATAAACGGCTTTGACGACATTGACTATCTGCTCTCAAACATCAACGAAATTGAGGAGTATGAACTTTATAAAGCATCCTCTCTCTAATATGAATAAAACAGTTACAGTTTTGCCTGGAGATGGGATTGGTCCGGAGATCACAGCCCAGGCAGTGAAGGTTTTAGAGGCAGTGGCCGCAAAGTTTTCTCACAACTTTACCTTCAATTACGGATTAATCGGCGCTGCTGCCATTGATAGTTGCGGAGACCCCTACCCTCCTGAAACACATAAACTTTGCACATCTTGCGATGCTATTCTATTTGGAGCAATCGGTGATCCTAAATACGATAATGACCCAACGGCAAAGGTTCGCCCCGAGCAGGGACTTTTGAAGATGCGAAAGGAGCTGGGTCTATACGCCAATATCCGACCGGTGGAGTTAATCGCCTCTCTATCTCATCGCTCTCCATTGAAACTGGAGAGGATTGCCGGAGCAGATCTGGTGGTTGTAAGAGAGTTAACTGGGGGTATCTATTTTGGGGAGCCAAGGGGGAGAAGTCTGGACAGATTAACAGCTTTTGACACATGTCTCTACTCGGCCCATGAGGTTGAGAGGGTAGCGCGTCTCGCTTTCCGATTGGCTTCCGGCAGAAGGGGAAAGGTTACATTGGTAGATAAGGCCAATGTTCTTGAGACCTCCCGGCTTTGGAGAGAGGTGGTTACTGCTTTACATAAAAGTGAATTTCCGGAGATTGAGCTAGATTTTATGTTTGTAGATAATGCTGCTATGCAGTTGGTTACATTCCCGGCAAAGTTCGATGTGATACTTACCGAAAATATGTTTGGCGATATTCTCAGTGACGAAGCAAGTGTGCTTACCGGATCAATAGGGCTACTCCCATCTGCCTCATTTGGAATAGGTTCGCCACTCTTTGAACCTATCCACGGGTCATACCCACAGGCAGCCGGAAAAAACATTGCAAACCCAATAGCCACAATACTATCGGCCGCAATGATGCTCCGCGACGCATTTGGTCTTGTACGTGAAGCAGATGCCGTTAAGAGCGCCTGTTATCAGGCCATAGAAGAGGGGTGGTTAACACCGGACCTGTGTGATGAAAGCACCGCCAAAACAACCACCGAGGTTGGGGAATATGTCACTAAAAACATCTGATGATCCCCTGTTTGATCTGATAGACTTCTGTGTATAGTGCTGAATAAGTGCAATATGCTAATCATGATTTCCGCAAAACAGTAACCATTAATCTTATGACCAACATTATCTGCTAGTTACACAGAATCTGTCAGATTAAACCCGCAATACACAACCTTTTTAAGCAACCTACAAGGTACCCTGCTTGATATTCGTTTATATAAATGTATTAAAAACCCAATTTTTCGTTTGTTTTTATGTAATATATTTCATATTTTCGTTATGAAATTTGTGTGAATATTTTTTAATACCAATAAAATGAAAAGGATAGCATATTCGGGATTACTTGAATGGAAAAACAAACCGAACAGAAAACCCCTTTTAATTAAAGGAGCAAGACAGGTTGGTAAAACATGGTTGATGAAGGAGTTCGGGAAAAATGAGTATAAGTCGGTAGCATATATTAATTTTGAGAAATCCTCTCAACTTGCAAATTTGTTTGATACCGATTTTGATATCCCCCGTATTTTAAGGTCAATTCAATTAGTAACCGGTATAATCCCAAAGCCAGGAGAGACACTTATTATTTTTGATGAGATTCAATCGGTTAAACGCGGATTGTTATCATTAAAGTATTTTTTTGAAGATGCCCCTGATTATCAAATTATTGCTGCTGGTTCTCTGCTTGGAATATCTATTCACAAGGATGACTCTTTTCCGGTAGGTAAGGTCGATTTTTTGGAATTATTTCCCCTCTCATTTGAAGAGTTTATTCTGGCCATTGATAAAGCATCTCTGCTTGAAACTTTATATACACAAGATTGGGAGTTGGTTAAAGCTTTTAAAAGGAACTTCATTGACCTATTAAAGCAATACTATTTTATTGGAGGAATGCCTGAAGCGGTTAACTCTTTTATCCAAAACAATAACTATAGTGAAGTTCGTGATATTCAAAACTCAATACTTGAATCATATAATAATGATTTTTCAAAACATCCTCCGTTGGATGTAGTACCAAGAATAAAAATGGTTTGGAACTCTATTGCGTCTCAACTTGCAAAAGAGAATAAAAAGTATATTTACGGAGCAGTAAAGAGTGGTGGAAGAGCAAAGGAGTTTGAAATCGCAATTATGTGGCTAGAGGATGCCGGATTGATTCACAAAGTAAGCAGAGTCTCCAATGCCTCTGTTCCATTAAATGGATTTGAAGATATTGGAGCTTTTAAACTTTTTATGGTCGATATCGGCTTGCTTGGTGCGAAATCGGGATTGGATGCAAAAACAATAATTGAAGGCAATTTAATATTTGGACAATATAAAGGAGCCCTGACTGAACAATATGTTCTTCAGCAATTAAAATGCTCCAATAAAATTGAAATTTACTACTGGAGTTCCGAACAGGGAATTGCAGAGATTGATTTTCTTATCCAGACTCAGGGAAAAGTTATACCAATTGAGGTTAAAGCCGAAGAGAATCTAAAAGCAAAATCGCTTAAAAGCTTTAGAACTAAGTTCCATCCGGAAACCTCCCTTAGAATATCTATGTCTGACTTCAGAGTAGAAGAGACATTGACCAACATACCATTATACGGAATCAACTCTTTAGCGCGAATAATTTAACCTTCTCCTTTTACCCAAATGGTGTTTTTTAACAGGAATATCTACCTTCCCGGTAAAAGAGCCTCTTTGTAAAATTGGTTCTGCAGTCCGGGGGCACTTTTGTCGGCCTTAACCTCTCTTATAACCTGAGTAAGCTGATCAATCTTTTGGTTTTGGGCAATCTCTCCCAGTTTCGGGTTTGCTCCGCGGGCATCTCCTGCATAGTGGTTGGGGTATTTCCCGTACCACCAGATTGACGAGTAGGCGTTAGCAATTTTAAACCTGTCCAAATCGGCACCAGATTCGTCACCAGCCCTCTCAATCTTCACAAGATCAGGACGAATGTACATCATTATAGAGGACTCTACCTCATCTGCATGCCCTCCGGTGGTGCTTTTGCGTAGGGCTGCAATACTCTTTTGTGTTTGAGAATCTACCTCCGGGCGGTAGAGGTAAACCACATAATCTCTCTCCGACTCAAGCTGGGTCTGGCAAAAATAGAGCAAGAAGTTATTGTTACCGCCGTGGCTGTTTACCAGAATGATCTTCTTGATTCCGTTTCTTGAGATCTCCCTGCAGGTTTCGTCCAGAAGCTTGTAAATGAGCTCTGTACTGTAGGCAACAGTTCCCGGCTGCTGTTTTGCCTCAAATATCTGCCCTGTAAAATAGGGCGGGAATACTATTGCATACTCTTTTTGAGCAGCTCTTAATGAGAGATCCCTTGCCGTGTAGAGGTCGGTTCCCAAAGGGAGATGCTGCCCGTGCTTCTCTATCACTCCCATCGGAATGATACACACCCCTTGAGATACCGTTACAGCTTTTGCAAAATCACCCGAGGTGAGCTCTTCCCAGGCAACAGGAAGGTTTTGTGAGTGGAGGTTGTGTGTCGAAACTCCAAAACACAACGCTGTAATTATAAGGATAATACTATTTTTTTTCATATCAAGATAATTTATTAAAGTAATCGGAAATACTATCGCCGTATATTTCGTTAATCCATAATGCAAACAACTTATCTGCAATATAGTATGATTTATTTGTTTCAGTAACCAGCTCTTTTTCAATAAGTTTTTTGAGGGCCGCTTGCACAGAACTTGTGGATGCCAGATTGTGTCTTCTTATGAAACTTCCTGAAAGAATCTGCTTCACCTCCTTCTCTTTTGCAATTGCGTATAAAAGCTCCTTCTGCTTTTCAGGGATTTTTGATAATATTTCACGATAGATAATATCACTTTCAGAGATCATCGATTCAATTGATGTAAGAATTGTTTCAATCGTGCACTCCTCTCCTGGAGAGGTATCTGCAAAACACTCATTAAATGTTTTTTGAATATAAAAAGTATGACCTTTAAACAAATCATAAACCTTTATAACGTTTTCTGAACTAATCTCTCTCTTACTCTTTTCAAATAGCTCAATTACAAAGGGCACATAGATATCCTTATCAATTGCCCCTAACTCCATTAAATCGGAACTCTGATAAAATGGCCTGGATGAGTTTAGAAACATAGCCTGCATCATACCTCTTTCACTTCCGGCAAAGATAAAATTGGAATTTTCTACCTTTTGAATATGAGTTCTTAAAAATGCCTCGATATTTTTTTCAGGATATTTTGATATTTGTTGAAACTCGTCAATTGCTACTATGCAAGGTCTGTCTGCAGATGCCAGATATTTGAAAATCTCTTCAATTGTAAACTCCGGACGGTCGATATCTCCTAACTCAAGATTAAAAACAGGAGCATTCGTAAATGGATCAAATCCGAATTTTCCACTGATAGATTTAAGTGTGCGGATGAAGAGATTCATCATTTTTTTACTTTCCGGAGCAAGTGTCTCGAAAATTTCTTTCCCAAGAATATAAGTAAGCTCCCTTAACCCGGATGTGTGCAGTATATCGATGAAGAAAGTGTAGTAGTTATCTCTTATTTCAGGTTTGTCATAACAAAACTGAATCAGACCGGTTTTCCCCATTCTGCGAGGAGAAATAATCACCATATTTCTTCCATTGGAGAGCGTCTTAATAAGACGTTTTGACTCCACAACTCTGTCACAAAAGTATTGGGGTTCTATTCTACCGGTAACTATAAATGGATTAGTCTCTTTTGCCATATTTAAAATTAATTATTACAAATATAATAATTTGTTTTAAATAATACTAATTCTCAAACTCCCCTTCAAGGATCTCATCTCCTGTAACTTTATGAGCCTCTATGTTTTTTCTGTTTGAGTACTGGGTCGTATGGAAATAGGCCAATGGGTCACGCAGTGTCATCTCCTCAATCATAGCCACAGTATCTACATCTTTTGATACTTCAACAATATCACTCCCGATAAACTTTAGAATATTCTTCGATTCAGAGACTCTTATCCTGTTGGTAACAGTAGTGAAACCAATTCCGTTAACATTGCAGATACATTGAAGCGCCTTTGCGGTGTTTCCGCTTGAGGTCTCTATAACCCTCCTCCCCTGAGAAGAGATCGCCTGCAGATTATCCTGGAGCATACCCAGTGCTGTTCTGTCTTTTAGTGACCCGAACGGGTTGAGATACTCAAGTTTTGCATAAAGCTCAACATTATTGAGGCCGTGAAGTTTTTTATCAATTTTTATTATAGGTGTATTTCCTATAAGATCGGTGATTTTTACTCTACCGTAACCGATTTTGCCAGGTTGCGTGGTTGGTCTACATCCAGCCCTTTGTTTACAGCTATATGATATGCAAGAAGTTGTAGCGGTATAACAGATAAAAGTGGATTTAGATACTCTATGGTTGGAGGAACTTCAATCACACTGTCGGCAAGATTCACTACCTGAGTATCTCCTCTGGTTACGACCGCTATCACTCTGCCCCTTCGGGCCTTGATCTCCTGAATATTGCTTATAGCCTTATCATATACAGAGCTATCCGTTGCAATTACAATAACAGGAACACCCTCCTCTACCAGTGCAATAGGGCCGTGCTTCATCTCGGCAGCAGGATAACCTTCTGCGTGTGTATAGGTTATCTCTTTGAGTTTAAGAGCTCCTTCAAGAGCAACAGGGTAGTTTAAACCCCTCCCCAGATATATAAACCCTTTATCATCTGCTAGTGAGTTTGCTAACTCGCATATAGAGTCATTTGTTCTGAGTATCTCCTCAATCTTCTCCGGGATTTTATTTAGCTCCCGTACAATATCACTCCGAATAGGCTCGGCAAGGGCAAGAGCTATCATTACCAACACAGTTATCTGCCCGGTAAATGCTTTTGTAGATGCCACGCCTATCTCGGGGCCTACGTGGATATATGAATGAGAGCAATTTTTTGTGAAGATGAGTAATGAGGGTGGGCATTAACCTGATTTGGCTCTCCGTGTGTTGCCCAGCGGGTGTGAGCAATACCTGTATGGCCATCTGTTGTATGAATGTTATTTTATAGTGTGGATATTCTTGACAGAAGCTCTTGAGCCAAAGCAGATTTGACCTCAATATGCTTACGGACTGCAGATATAAACGGATTGCTCTCGAACTCTCCTCTTACAGACTCAAAATCTTCTATCTTCTCTGTCTCCGATCCATCTACACCAAAGCCAATCATAGAGGTGATTGAGAACTCCTTCATCGCATCTTTGTACAACATCTCATCTAGAGTGACCACAGATTCGCGCCACCCCTCAACCAGAGAACGGACTTCGTCTGCCGTAATTTTCGAGAGATCAACATTGTAGTACCTCGCCATTGCTTCGTACGCCCAGGTCCACTCCATATCGTAGTACTCCCTGTGTAACTCCCGGAACCGCTCCTCTATCATACAAAGTGTTATCTGCCCGCTCTCTACCTGCTCAATAATTTTATCTACCTCCGTTTTAGGAGCAATCAGCCCGGATAGATCTACCCATTCACCTTGCCCAAGCTTATGAGTAGGTTTAAGTTGCTCTCTAAGCTGTTCAATGTTCTCAAAATTAGTGTTTTCAAGTCTCTTAATGAGTGAGTTGCCAAAGAACTTGTTGATGGCTTTTTCGTAGAGGATAATTCCGTTTCGCAGTGATGAGTTTTTAATCTTGGAGCTCCTGTAAGTATATGTCTCAGAAGTCTCTCCCGAAATAACTCTAAGTTCGCGCAGAATCCTTTGCCCCCTTATCATCTTTTGTATTGTATAGGGGCTAAGCAGATTATAATTGATCATATCCAACAAACGTGGATCTGTACGAGTGTCTCTGAGCGGCCACTTTTGCGCATCCCTTATTGTCCCTACGCTACGGAGATTTACCCCGGGGATGAGGTATGTCTCGTCCGATTTCTCTATCAGATAGGAGAATGGCAAATCGGAAGTATCTGAGTGTCTGTAGTGACGCCCCATTACCAGAGAGAATGCGCCAACTTTTGCCGGCCACAGAATGTAGGAGTCGCTGGTAGTTTTAGATCCTCGCTCAATTATACCCTGATGGATAGGGCCCAGCTTGTACATATGGTTACTCTGGTTAGATCCGCTCCCTGCATTAAGGAAAGATAGCATACCTGCTATTAACAGACTTGATTTGTGAATTGATACAGTAAATGGTCCTGCAAAAACCGAGCATGCCTCTCCGTTTTCAAAATTGCAATTGGCAAACATCAGGGAGTCATGGGCAGAAAAGCTGTGCGATATGTGGCAGGACTGCCCAACAAAGCATTTAGAAATTGTGGCAGCATCTGCAATATGTGAGCCAGAGGAGAAGATGAAGTCTCTGGCAATAACACTATCGCCCACATATACAGGAGAGTGCCTATTGCTGTTAACAGTTCCATTCTCTAGTCTGGATGTGTTCACAATTTTCGCACAATCGCCTATCCTCACGTGCTTTATTGTACCGGTATTGAGAATCTTAACACCATCTCCAATGGTTCCTACTTTCGAGCCATTCTCTAAAGCGAATTTTTCTATAAGTTTTCCGAAGTTCTCTATCGCCTTTTTCTTATGTCTATAAAGGGAAATAATATAGGCGAGTGAAGATGAGAGATTATCGTAAATGGGCACCTCTCTCCCTCCCATTTCGTTTAGTACGCTTACATTAACGTTATTGCCAAAAGTAGAGTAACTCTCTACAGCAATTACGTTTACGTTTTGAATATAGCAATCGTCTCCAATGATGTAGTTGGAGATGTGGTTGAGAACGTTCTCTATAAGAACGTTGTTGCCAATTTCACAGTTGTGAATTGTGGCATTCCTGATGCCCGAATGGCGGACCAGCCCGCCGGCAATGGTAAAAGATGTCTCAAAATGGCCAAGCACAACTCTCCCCGAGAAGCGGGTACTATGTACATAGTCTGCTGAGAACCTCTCCGACACAAAGACTTTAGTCCAGTCTTCCGCCACACAATGATTAGCTATCAGTGAGCCAATCTCGTGTTGAGATAAATTCCTCATTATTTCAAATTTTTGTTAGATATATTGCCGGCCACTCTCAACTGTAGTGATTGCCACCGGCTTTCGGGATGCGAAGGTAATAAAAAATTCTAAAAATACTAACCTATTTGCTGCTCTGTTACGTTGCGGGCCTGCGCAAACCTGTGCACATCGGGCAAGTCCATCCTCATACGCTCGCAAGCTCGCTTCTTCCGGCTGAGTTTGCCCTCACTGTTGCACAGGTTTGCGCTATTTCGGCCTCGCCGGAGAGCATAGCAAATAGGTTATAAAGGACACCTTGGCAAGGGTTGTGGACCTTGCATACTTTTGTGGATTCTCACAGCAGATAAGCTTTGTTTACTTGTCAGGGGCTTATAAAAACCCTTCAAACACCTGGCTTGTCCATCCCCATACGCTCGCATACTCGCTTCTTCCGGCTGATTTAAAAAGGGTGGTCACATTTCCTATGAGTCTATATCTCGATGAGATAAGCAGAAGAGATAGTCTAGGAAGGACGAAATTCAATCTTCGGATTATTGCTCTTCAATAGGAATTGATTTCAGGCAATAGGAGAGCCTGTATGACTTCTTTGTCCTGCTGAGCAATGAAATCAAAAAATCGCAGTGGGCGAGGTAGTAGAAAAGCAAAGGCAGATATTCAAGGATATTGATGTATTGGCACCTGACCAATCGCCTCATTAAGAGTATACAGGAATGCAGGTTTTACCAAAAATAAAAAAATTAAAAGCCGGAGAGTAATTTCTCCAGCTTTTTAACTCTGAGCTGCTATGCAGTTGTCGCTACTCCTCAATCAGCTTTAATATCTCTTTTTCCAGGGCCTCGGCATCGTGAAATCCCACTATATATTTTCTTACTACTCCCTTTTTGTCAATCAGCACCATATGGGGAATTGCTCCAACACCATAGGCCAGGTCATTAAAGGTCTCCTCAGAGATTCCCATCAGGTAGTTGAATTTCTCTTCTTTCACATATTTCTCAATAACGGCAATACTCTGGGTCGCATCGACCTTTGTAACACCGACTATAAGAAGACCTTTTTCACGGTATTTCTCCTGAAGCACCCTTAATACGGGGAACATTCTCTTGCAAGGCACGCACCAGGTTGCCCAGAAATCAAGTACAATAACTTTACCAGGTGATTTTCTGATTCCGGGGAATTCCCCGTTGCACCAACGGTTCATTATCAACTCGGGGGCGGGTTTGTTTAATAGAGAATCGGGATTAATAACCTTTGTAACAACCTCTTTATACAGTTTATCGCTATATACAAGGTTTTTTAAATTAAACACCCGGACACCCCTATCCCTCCTGTTGAGTTTTCCTGCAAAAACCAAATCAGGTATCTTATCTTCGTTTATGTGACCTATTGCAAACTGATCCGGCTTCAGTAGTGTATCTGAACTGAAAAGCGTGTCTTTGAATACCTGCCACCGTCCATCAGAATCACCAACACCGGTATAACGATAAATTCTGAAGTATCTGTTTCCGGAAGTTATCACTTCATTTTTACCGTCACCGTCAATATCATAAATCTCTATCTGATCTATATTAGTCTGGTCTTTAATGTCTTCTATTAATCTGTAAGTAAGGCCCTCCCCTATTACAGCCAATCTTCCCCGTGCAATTTTACCATAATTCTGATGCCAGCCGTCTCCGACATAAATTTCATTTTTCCCGTCGTTATTGCCATCTCCGGCTTTTATTGCCGATTTTACACCTCTTCTTACACTAAGATCGGTTTTGACTTTGCCATCCAGGATATAGGCATCACCTTCGTCGCCAATAGAGTCACCGTAAACCCTTCCAACAAGAAACAGATTCCTCTCATTGATTTTTCCTATATCAAATGCAGTAGACATTCTTTCGGTAAGAAAAATTTTGCTGCTCCAGTTTCCTGATGAAAAAGATATCATAACTGTCTCAACCATATACTTAGATTCATAATAAGAGGCAATAATCTCATTTTTAGAATCATTGTCTATATCGGCAATCTCCAGATATAGTGGTTGTGGTCTTTCCGATGCCTTTGTGTACAACTCAGAAACACTCCAGTTACCACCATTAACACCCGGTTCTTTATCATAATATTTCACAATATACACCTTTACATCAGAGTCCGTATATTTCGTATAGCCGGTTATCAGAACCAGATCATTTTTCCCGTCATTATCGGCATCACCTGTCACGAGTTTGAGAACAGGCTTATCAAAACTATGAGAAAAGAGTACAACGGCAGAATCCTTAAGTACTTTGCAGATATAGAGAGTAGAATCGCTTCCAAGAATCAACTCATCTTTAGTATCCCCGAACAGATTGCCAAGTGCAACCACCTGCACTCCTTGCGGAAACCCCTTAATATTAAGGATTTGGACCGGGGATACTACAAGAGCGGTCTTTCCAGAGTTTCCTTTAGACCAAGTAAGAAGAGGGCTTCCTGCAAACAGAAGAACTATCAATAATTTAATTAATTTTATCTTCATAGGGCTTTATAAAATGATTATGTAAAACATTGTAAAAATCGCATTTTGATCAATAAGGGTTTTGAACCAACTTTCCTTTACTTAGTTCTATGTCAATTTTCGGTATCGGCCAAGCAAATTTCTTGTCACCCGGAGACAAAGTATAAGTTTTAGTTTTATTAACATCTGTTACGACACCATCCGTTTCAAAGAACTCTCTTGTAATAGTAATTTTATCAACAATGTTCTGTGGATCGGAGTTGATTCTCTTGATATCGTACCAGCGAAGAGTAAACGGAAATTCTCTATGTCTTTCATCTATTACAAACTGCACCAGACTCTTTTTGTCAGTGAAGTTAGAAGTTGTCAGATTTACATAAGTACCGGCCTTATATCTGAAAGATCTTACTGTATTAAGATCAGATACTGCGCCCTGTGAGTCATTCGTCCTTGCTCTGCACTCTGCCCTTATTAGGTACATCTCAGCAGTTGTCGGTCCCTGTAAAATAGCTATTGAACCAAACTGCTGATATGCGCTCCATCCCGGAACAGAAGCTCTGTTGTAAGAGTAGTTTTCCACAAAGAATGCTTCATATCTATAATCATTAACTTTGTCGTAAAGGTTCATAAGCTTCTCACTAGGTACGGCATTCTGAGTATGGTTGTATAACATACGGGCATAGTAAGTCTCCCCAAATTTGTAGTCAGAAGCAGCGTTGGGTGCAACATATGTTCCTCCTCCGGAAGAGTATGTTCGCATTGTGGGAGCGAAATATGTCTGGTAATTTACCATTTGGGAGTGAGAAGTGAGTGCAAGATTTGCATACTCCTCTGCCTTTTCATAATTGTGGATATACAGATAGAAGCGAGCAGCAAATGCCTGAACAGCAGGCAAACTGAGTCGGAATAGTTTGTTGACATCCCGTGCCTTAGTTGTATTAAGAGCTAACTTCATCTCATCTTCAATAAACTTCATTGTCTCTTCAAGACTCTTTCTGGTTATATCTTCATCGTATACAAGCGTCCTCTTGAGAGGCATCCCAAGTGCGTTCTTATTCTCATCTGAGTATGGAAGACAGTACAGTGTAGTAAGGTTAAAATATTCATAAGCCCTAAGAAAATGAGCATCTTCCACAATCCTCTTTTTATCCGCATCGGTGCCTTCCAGTTTATCTACAGTAGATAGTACAGTATTTGCATATGCAATTTTTAGAAACTGCTGCTCCCAGTAGTATGTCTGGAGTGCACAAAGCTCAGGAAACCAGAGTATATATTGTAACTGACTGTCAAACCTGCTTTTCTGTGCTAGGTAATAGTCCTTGTAAAGGCCGTAACTATCGGAGGCAAGTACTACCTCACGGCTACGGTCAAACAGCAAATTGAAATGGTTCAGGAGCATATCTAGGGCCTCAATGGATTTTATCTCCAGATTGCTCTTCTTTTCAGGTGGTTCGCTTAGAAAATCATCACAACTCACAAAGAAAGCCATTGACAATAGTAACAAGCTTTTATATATATATGTTTTCATATCTCTCTTGTAATTTATTATTAATAATATCTATGACTTTAAATTTAAAATTCAAAAGACAATCCAAAGGTGTATTTTCTTGGAGGTTTTACCAGAGCTGTTGCTGCACTGGAGGTAGTGTTGAGAATGTATCTTGGATCCATTCCGTCGCGGCTTGCACTCCATAGCAGACCCACATTGCTAACCTGGCAAAATAGCTTAACATTGGAGAATCCTGCTCCTGATATTAATGAAGCAGGCAGGTTGTAGGAGAGATTTACCTCCTGGAGTCTTATACTGGATGCTTTATCAATAGTTGTGTTAAGAAATTGAGCCAGAGTTCCCCAAGCCTGAAGGTTTGTCTCGGTGGCCGAAGGCATCAAAGGTATGTGTGTAGCTTTGTTGTCAAGTACCAGCACTACATCCTTGTGAAGTATCGAGCTCTCCTTGGAATTTGTAAGGATCGGATAGTTAAAAGTAGGTCTTCTGAATACATGTCCAAACTCTCCTGTTATAAAGGCAGAGAGATGAAATCCTTTAAAGTAAAGGCTGTTCTGCCAACCTAACAATACCTTTGGCTGATTTGATCCGGAGTATATCATATAGTCCCTGTGGTCGCTGGTACTTGGTGCCACATTGTTGAATGTCCAGGTATTCTCACCTATCCCTTGCAAATAAGGAATGTTGTTTTCATTCATACCCAGATATTTATAGGAGTAGATAGATCCTACAGCACTTCCCTCTTCAAAGTGAGGGACTCTGAGACTTGCAGCTGAGTGGCTTACTCTTTTAAGACTCAACACCTCGCCATGATTATAGCTAAAATTGAGTTTTGTGAGCCAGGTAAGGTCAATTGAAGGTGAAGATAGTTCGTAGTTAAGATTGAGTTCTACCCCTCTGTTCAATATCTCGGCAGTGTTGAATTTCTGGAGTGCCGTTCCCGTCAGTCTTGGCAGGTCAATCTCGCCCACAATGTCTATTCCATGTTTGTTGTATAGTTCTATCGCTCCGTAGAGCTTTGTACCCTTAAGGGCAAAATCAAGACCCAGGTTTGCACTTTTTGTTCTCTCCCATGTTAATGCAGGATTACCATAGTCGTTAATAACTGCGTACTCAGCTCCTGTAAGAGGGTAAACCCCCATTAGATTAACCAGAGGTACAAATGAAGTTGATGTCACAACATTACCGGTATGTCCGTAAGAAAATCTCACATTGAGTCTGTCAAAAATATTGGTCTCCCTTATGAAATCCTCTCTGTCGGCTTTCCAGTTAAAACCTACTGACCAAAATGGTGCATACCTGTATTTAGGATCATCCACAATCAGGTTTGACGCATCAATCCGGAAACTGCCTGTAATAGAGTACTTGTTATCTAAAGTATAGGCCGCATTACCCAGTATCGAGAAGAATCTTTCATCAGTATAGCGTAACGACGGATCAAGCCCGCTCAGCGTGTAGTTTGTTCCTCCCCAATATGAGCGGATTGGATAAAAAACTTCCGGAGTCTTGCTTGTAAGCATATCGGGATTATATCCAAATACTGTAGGAGCGTTGTAGGACTCATTTATACTTGAAGATATCTCCGTAAAAATCCCTCCCGTAACTTCGTGTCTTCCAAAAGTATGATTATATTTAAGCTGATTACCAAAGTTGTACGCCCTGTTAGTGCTATATGCCTTTAGAAGCTGACCTCCAAGTGGTACATAAAGTTTGGTTACTTTTCTGGTTGCTGCATTGTAATCCACCCATTTGTTTACCTGATCTCTTACATAGTAAGAATCTTCGCTGTAGTAGTTATTATTCTGAGTTTTGTACAACTCGTACTGGAACTTGGTTTCATAGGTTAAACCTTTAAACAATTTAAAATTCAATGATGTCTGCATTCTTAGACTGTTCCTGTCGGTAAGTAACTCCCGGCTTCTAATCTCCTGGAGCAGATTGTAATTCCAGTCCTTTGGGAAGACACCATTCACATCATCTATAAACTCCTGGTAATGGGCTCCTACCATTTTGGTATAACCTCCGTTATCATCTATTATTCTCTCATAGGGAGAGATGTTTTTAATGTCGGATAGTGAGGCTCCGCTATTATTGCTTTTTGAAAACCTAGTCATTATACTAAAGTTAAAATCAAGCCAGCGGGTAATAGAGTAGTTGTTTCTGAAATTAGCAAGAATTTCGTTATTATGACTATACTTGAATGTAGATTGATCCTTTGTGTATCTTACATTGAACACATACTGGTTTCTCTCTGATGCTCCGTTAACTGAGAGGTCATAGTTTTGTGTAACAGCATTTCCCAAAAGATATTTATAGACATCATCTTTGTAATCAATTAGTTCAAGTTTTGCAATTTGTTGATTATATTCATTTTCAGAAATTCTCCCCAGCTTCTTCATGTTCATAAGGGTTATACCCAGAGTGGCCGGATTGTTATTCCCGTCAACATCTTTGGAGATTGAAAATGAAGAGAAAATTTTGCCGTTGTCCCAAAGATATTTCTCCCATCTGAGAGCATCCTTGGATGAGGCAATCGGATTGGCATATTCAAGGTCAATCTTGTCCTGTACCGAAATAAAAGAGTTAAACTTTACATGAAGCCCTTTCTTCGCTCTTTTGGTTGTGATTACTACAACTCCGTTGGATGAGCGCGCACCCCAAATAGATGCGGCAGAAGCATCCTTTAGGATGTGAACTGTCTCAACATCATTTGGGTTGATACTCTCAAGCCCATCTTCCACTGCAAATCCGTCTACAACTACCAGAGGATTTGACACACCCATTGTCATGGTGCTTATACCTCTGATAGTGAGTTTTTCTGCTCCACCATCACCATGTACTCTTAATCCGGCGAACATTCCGTCCATTGCAGAGATGATGCCAACAGAGGGCCTGTTCTGAATTTCGGCAGCATTAATTATACTTACCGCGCCGGCGGCTCGATCTTTTGAAATTGTCTGATAACCTGTTACTACCACATCCTCAAGCTGTACTATATCTGTTAACATCTCAACATTGTAGTTAGTTGCCCCTTTCGTGACAACAATCTCCTTCTGAAGCATTCCTATCATGTAAAAAATGATCCGGTCCCCTTCATTAGCCTCAATCTGAAAGTCCCCTTTAGTATCGGTGAATGTCCTTATCTTTGAATTCAGATTCTGAACAGATACACCAGGCAGAGGCCCTTTAAACTCATCAATGACAAGCCCTGAGATTTTCCTTACGTTTTGCTGATTGACAGTGGTAATCTGCTTTTCCTTTTTGAACTCTTCTGGAGAAAGTGTTATTTGTTTATTAACAATTTTATAGGCAATTTCAGTGCCCGAGAATAGTTTTTCCAATACAGGAATAATATCCTCATCATTAACATTAATAGAGACTCTCTTCTTTACATCAATAAGAGAACTTGTGTAAACGAAAGTGTAGGGAGTCTGGTCCTGTATCTCCTTTAGAATATTTACCAGAGGGACGTTGGTCTGGTTAATTCGGACCTTCTGTGCACTGACAATATCTGAAAAAGATAGGAAAAGAATCAGGAAAAGAAAAAATCCTGACGGTCTTCTAATTGTTGATAGGTTCTTCAGTTTTTTCATATTTTTTTGTGTTAGTAATATCCCTAATACACAAAAAAAAATGTGTTCCCTAAAAAAATCTACTCAAAACGTAGGGTTACATCTCTGTTTTTTATGGAGTAGCCTATGTTTGAAGTAATTTTAAGCAATTCCAGAATCTGGGTTATTGATTCTGAAGAGAAAGTTGCCGTGAAATAGTAAGAATAAATACTACTATCACTTACCGTAAAGCTAACTCCATACCATCTCTCCATCTTCTTAATCACTTCACTCATGGGTGTATCTTCAAAAACCAGAAATCCGTCTTTCCATCCGGTATTAAGTTTTATCCGGGCAGCCCCTCTTTTCTCCTCAGTATTTAATTTGTCCGGAATAACAATCTCCTCCATCACCTTAACGCTGATTTCCTCTTTTGTATTCTCTCTTATAAGACTGGCTTGTCCAGAAAGAAGAGTGAATTTCAACTCCTTATCATTTTCATAAGAGAGAAGATTGAATTCAGTTCCGGTAACTTTCACTGTAATTCCCCTCTTTGTCTTAACATACATCGGCCAATCTCTATCAGACTTAACAATAAAATAACCCTCGCCATTTAGTTCAACTATTCTGGCAAGTGTATCAAATTTATCGGGGGCTTCAAGGGTACTGTTACTGTTAAGCCAGACACTGCTTCCATCTGGAAGGTTAACCAGACCTTTGACTCCGGGATTTACCTTGTAAAGAGTTGTTATCTGCCTCTGATCCGGAGTAATCTTCTCTTTTATATCTACTTGAGTTAAGAGCGGATCCTTTTTCATGTTGAGAAACTGATAACCTGCTATTGCAACTATCAGTGGAATCATAATAATTGCAGCCACTCTTAGAATCGTTTTTGAGAATGGGGTCTTTCCCTTTACACGACTTATCACTCGGGATTCAACTCTCTTGTCTATTACTTTGTATGGGAGGTTATTAAATACAAATTCTGATCTAATCATATTGAACAGAGCAGCATTCTCCTCACTTTGATTTACCCAGTTAAGTAACACCTCCACCTCAATCTCAGAGGACAAACCCTTTAAATGTTTTATAATTTTCTCTTTTTCCATTTGTACATTCACAATAACAATACACAAAAAATGACCCTTTCCCTTAAAATATTTTAAAATAACCAGATAGTCTCTTTCTGAAAAATTTAAGAGATTTGCTTATATGGTATTCAATAGTCTTAACATCTAAATTTTTTGATCTGGCAATCTCCTCGTATGTCATCCCCATCTTTCTGCTTAAAATAAAACTCTCCCTGTAAGTTTCCGGGAGCTGTGAATAGGTTCTCTCAATAAGCTCCTCCAGCTCCAGCGCCATAATCCCGGCGTCTACCTGTTCACTCATCAGTGAATTGATTGACAAGTTTAAATACTTTTTTTCCAGGCTATCTGTACAGCAAATATATTTTTCCCGAAGCTGGTTGAGAGATTTGTTTTTAGCTATTCTGAAGATATAAGAGCGTAAATTTTGATCCGGGTTGATTGTTTCCCTTGAAAACCACAATGATATAAAGGTCTCCTGTGCCAGATCATTTGCAATTGCGGTATGCTTAACAAAGTGATTTATAAAGTGGAGTATGTTGTTAAATTCAGCAGCCATGAAGGCCGCGAAAACCTTCTCATTACCATCCTTAATGGATTGCGCTATGAATTTATTACTATTTTCGGCCACCTCAATTTTTTCTCAAATATAGATAATCTAAACGGCAACTCTGATTTTTTTGTCTTAAGCCTGCCAAGCAAAGAGTTATCCCAAACCGACGAATTTGAATAACCGAATCAACTTTACTCAGAGATAAGAAGCCAGGTAGTCAACTGAAATCAGGAAACTACATTATACAAAAGTATGCCAAGTTTCATAAAAGTATACAGGTCCAAATTTGCATGCAAGGTCCACAACCCTTGCCAAGGTGCCCCTACTATAACTATTTTGGATGGTAAATTAATATAGGTAATTGCACCTTCCTAATCAAATCTTCTGTAAAGCTACTTGTGAATATTCTCTCAAAAAAGTTTCTGTTCTCCTTTAAAACAACTATAAGGTTTACCTTCTCCTTTTCTGCTTCGATTACAAGATTTTCAACGGCATCCTTTCCATCCTTATCTGCTACCATTCTTACAGTAATGTTCTTGTAGTCTACTTTTTCATTAAGAATCCCCGCAAAACCCGTACTTTTAAGTTTTTTCTCAAATTCTTCATCATTCGAGATGTGCAGGGCTATAATTTCAGGGTCAAAGGGTTTTGCAAGTTTAATCAGACTTTTAAGGGTTGTTATATCTTCTTCGCTGTAATCTGTAGCGTAAATGATTTTTTTCAAAGGTTGATACCTGGCATCAGGCGGTATAATAAAAACAGGACACGCTACATTACGAACTATATCCATAATTATAGAATTATGTAACCAAAAACCCTTTGCATTGTTTCCCTGAAGCATAACTATGTCATATTGATGATTTTCAACCTTTGCTTTAAGTATTTCTGATGCATCACCAATATCAGACTTAAATTCAATTGAGGGAAGTCCGGAAACCTTTGCTTTTAATTCTGTTATAATATCATTAACATTATCTTTTATCTCATTATCTATTTTTTTTAGTTGCTCAGGATCAGGCACAATAGGCCTACCCATATAGCCATGGGTACCAACAACATGCGGGAACTGAATATGTAAAACATGTACATTTGCATTTATATCTTTTGCAAACAATGCTGCAAACCGGATTAATTCTTTTGATTTGTCTATTTCGTCAATTAAAAAGGCTAGTGTTTTCATTTTTCTTAAAATTTAGTTAAACATTAACGTAAAAAATCTGCTATGTAGTCCAACCTCTACAAATAGGATTATCAGCTGCGGTAAAGAAGCGAATCTAGTAAGTAATTACAAGATACTTTGAATTCCGCCAGAATTCCGATGGATCTGTAATGAAAAGTGTGGTTGTTCCGTCAGTTGATTCTTCTAGTTGATAACTCTCCGGTTGGTGCCTTGTAATGAACTCAATATCTTTGATTTTTGCGTTTAGGGTAAATGTTGGTATCTCCCTGATATCAATTTGCTCTAAATGTTTTTTATCAAGATTAGGATTTAAGGTGTTTACCCGTCCAAGAAAACCAAGAAAACCTCCTGATTTTTCAATAATACCTTTTTCCCTTAACTCTCTCTGGGTGCCTGTAATATAAAAAGCAACATTCATTGAATTAGTTTTACTTTCAATAATTTCATCTAAGGCTTTAATTTGCTCAACCAGAGATTTAATTGTAGCTGCTTGCTCTTCGTTTTGGTTTTCTAGCTCATTTAAGGTTTGGGCTAATTCGGAATTGAGACGCTCTTTTTCTTTAACTACCTTGTTAAGCTCTTCTATCTTTGCAGACATTTCCGAAATAGTAGCATTTGATTTGGCAAATCTGTAGCTCAATGACCGGTATTTTTTTTCATGTTCAAGCATCTGATTATTCATCTCATCCATTTTATTGGTAAATCTTGCTCTTAGTTGCTGTCCAAGCGGAACAGATGTAGATAATTTTTCTGCTGGGATGATGCTATCAAAGGCCGACTCAATGTCATTAATTATCATTAAATAGACATTGGATACAGAGTCGCTTTTAGCCAGTTCAAGCGTTAAACTCTGATTTTGCTTTTCTAGTTCTTTTGCTTCATTTTTGTACTTGCAACCGAATAGGCTGGTAATAGTAAACAAAACAATTAAAATACGAAATGTTTTCATACTATATATTTTTAATAATGCCTACTCTTTAAGATTTTCGGCTTACTCTATATATCTATTTTTGAAAGATTAGACCATCTCCCCGCAATTTAATCATTTTTATTGAAATTATCAATCTCTTTCTCCAAAAAGTAGCTTATCACCGTTCTAATGACCACGATACTCGCCAAAATTGCTATCTCTTCAAATGATGGATGTATTACTGTAATAATGATGTCTGCTGCAATCAGAAACTCTAGCGCCAGTAATAGGTAAGAGGCAAAGAGATGTCGTACCGATTCCCGTTCACGGTATATCGACTTATAGTTTAACTTGCTTAATTCCAGCCGTAATAACCTATAAACGGTTAATAGTACACCCCAAACAATAATGGCAACGCCAACGGTACCAATAGTAATGTATAAAAATTCAAAAATATCACTTAACCTTAGTTCCATCTTGCTTTAGTTTTAATGTTTATAAACCGGCATTTTGGATCCATACCAGTAACAAAATAATAAGGGCAGCCACAGGCAATACCACCACCCAGTCGTTTACCTTTAACAAGCGAGGTATGGTAATATCTCCGAATTCGCCTTTTTGTAGGATACCATCCTTAAGCTTTGGGTACATAATGGCAAAAATCCAGGTACCCAAAAGAATGCCCGCCAATCCCCCAACTATTGCATCAAGGTAACCGTTGCCTATTGCTCCGGCAATCGTACCCGGACAGTAACCCAACACGGCAAAGCCAACACCAAAAATCAGGGCTCCAATTATATTCATTCCCACCGAGCCGCTTTTGAGCGAAAGCTTAATCCAGCCCAGCGATTTCATAAAATATATCCCAATCATACCTGTAACAACGGCAGATAGCATAATTTTTACCACGGTAAAATCGGTCAATAGTAATTGTCCCACTATCACATCGTATTTTGTTACCCCTCCTTTGTGAAGCAGAAAGCCGAACAAAATACCAAAACCCAAACCAAATAATAAAGGCCTCTTATCTGCTATATAATCTGTCACTGTTGCATTCTCTGCAGATTGTTTTTTTGTTTCCATTTTTTAAATATTTATGGGTTAGGCAATGAAGTAGAAAATTATGTGAGCAGTAATAATTCCCCCGATAAAAAAGAAGATCGCAGAAATCCAGCTAGATACAGCCAATTGCAGGGTTCCGCTTATACCATGTCCGCTGGTGCAGCCGCCGGCAAATCGCGCACCAAATCCCAGTATGATGCCGCCTGCAATAGCAACAATAACACGTAGAAAGGCGCTATCTCCAAATGCAGATACCCAGAGTGAAGGAACCCAGACTCCGACTTTAAAATCACCTGATAAAATTGCTGATAAAAAAGAGCCAATAACCACCCCTAAAACCAGCATCCATTGCCAGTTGATTTGAAGTTTAATCTTTTTGTAGTAGGCTCTTTCAGCCACTTTTTCCCCTTTAATCATCTGCTCAATCATACCCCCGGCGCGGGCAAATGTAGTAGAAGTGGCAATGGGTTTTCCTGAGATAAGAAAGCTGAGCCAGCTCAAAATCCCTATACCGATACCAACAACATAGGGTGACCAACTCACATCTGTAAAAAAAGCTAACATTGTTTCCATTTCTACTGTTTAAAATGAGTTTTTACTTCTTCCACTTTTGAATAAAACCTTGAGCCATGCGGACTCTGACAAACCGTGCAACGTTTTGTATATCCTGCAGCGCTATATCCGGTCACTCCGCCTGCAACATTTATAAGGTTTTTAAAGCCTTGTTGGCTTAGAATACTTGCTCCCAAACTACTACGATTACCTGAGCTGCAAATAAGAATAATTTCATCCTCCTTATTCAACTCTGTGTGGCGTTCGCGCAGATCCGCGACAGGAATGTTAATAGCTCCCTCTATATGGCCCCCTTCATACTCCTGAGGTGCTCTTACATCAAGCAAAACAAACCTAGACGAACCTTTAATCTTTTCATGCAAGCCTTCGGCAGAAATCTGGGGAATCTGTGCTGTCAGATATCCTTTAACTGCCCAACCGGCCATACCGCCATCAAGATATCCGACTATCCTGTCCTGTCCTACACGTCTTAGCCAAACATTGGTTTTCTCTGCTTCTTGAAAACTATCAGAAACCACAAGCAAATCCTTATCTAAAGGCAAGACCCAACCGGCAAAAGTGGGCAGATTGCCATTGAAGTCAAGACTCCACGATCCGGGAATATGCTGGCTGCCAAATGCCAGATAGCTGCGGGTATCAACAATTGCAATGTTTTCCTTTTCCATCATCCTCTTGAAGGCTTCTGTGTTTAACTCTTTCATAAGAGGCAATTGGGAGATAAGGGCGGGACCTTTTCGATTAATATCGCTGCAACGGCTGAAATGATCGGGGGCAGGTGGCATATCCCGGGTAAGGGATTTGATGAATTCAGCTTTCTCATTTATTTGTAAGGCAGCATTGTATTTGCGCTCATAACCAATGGTAGAACGCCACTTGGCGCCCATAGCTCTACCGCAAAGCGAACCTGCCCCGTGTGCAGGCAGCACCTCGCAAAAATCTGGAAGCTTCATTAGCTTGTCGTGCAGACTGTGGTAAAGCTTATCGGCAAGCTCTTTGGCAATATCGGGAAAAAGATCAGGACGACCCACATCGCCTACAAACAGTGTGTCACCTACAAAGGCGCACACCGGATCTTCTCCGCGTGTAGTGTCAGTAACCACAAAACAGAGGTGTTCTGGTGTATGGCCGGGAGTTTCCAGCACTGTAATTAAGATATCTTCTATCTCAATTGTATCTCCCTGGCTGACTGCAACATGATCGAAGGTGCATTTTGCAGATTTAGCCACATAAATTTTTGCTCCTGTTTTTTTTGACAAATCCATATGCCCCGACACAAAATCGGCATGCAAATGGGTTTGTAAGATATGTGTTATTTCAACTCCTAGAGAACGCGCCTCTTTGATGTAAACATCTGTGTCGCGTTGCGGGTCTATAACTGCACAAACATCCGATCCTGCCAGAATGTATGAGCTATGCGCAATTTTGTTGATGAAAAAATGTTTAATTAGCATAATAATTTATATAATGTTGGTTTGTATTAGATTACGAAAAAGTAAAATGCAATAACAACAATTACAAGAAAAATAAGTGTCATCCCACTTCCAGCCTTAATATAGTCGGAGTTACGATATCCACCGGAAGACATAAGGAAAGCATTCACCTGGTGAGTAGGCAGAATAAAGGAGTTTGCCGCACAAACGGCTGCCATCAGCACTAATGGTCTCGGATCAATTCCGGCAATAGCAGCCATTCCCATCACCAGCGGGGCAAGCACCACAATGGCCCCTACATTTGACATAAAGAGCGAAAAAAGAGTTGATAAGAGCCCTATCATAATCACAAGGAAAACCGGATGCAAATCAATGACCTGTTTCATTATTGACTCCGCCAAAAACATGGCAGCACCAGTCTTTTGCATGGCTACACCCAGGGGGATTAATCCCGCCAGCAAAAAAACCACTTTCCACTCTATGGCATCATAGGCCTCACCAATATTGAGCACACGAGTAAAAACCATACAAATGGCTCCGGTCAAAAACGCCATGGAGATAGGAAATCCTATCATGGCCAAAGCAATAGCGAACACAAAACATCCTAAAGCCTGTATTGACTTTGATTTATCCTTTTTACGGATATCAAATTGTGTAAGTACAACAAAGTCAGGGCTCTCTTTTACCGACAATATTTTATCCCATCTGCCGTAAACAATCAGTGTATCACCGGTATTGATTTCAATATCAGAGAAATCTCCTTGAACCTTTTTTCCCATATTGAATAGCATTACCGGCTCAATAGCAAAACGTTTTCTTAGAGAATACTCTCTTATACATTTACCCACTAACTCAGAGTCAGGTGGAATGATTATTTGTGCAAACCCGGAAATATTGGGATTGAAATCGTCGGAGAAATAGCGTGAAGAGCTGATATCCTTTAGTTTATAATCAAGGGCAAATTTTTCTATATTCTCCTCCGAACCTAAAATAGCAAGGGTTTGCCCATCTTCAAGCTTAGTTTCGCGCCAGGGAGCATAAATTACCTCATCTCCCTTTCCTATGCCCAAAAGGTTTATATGGTAAAGATTCCACAAACCCGCCTGTTCCGTTGTTTTTCCATTAAGAGAACTCTCATCTGTTATAGTAAGTAACTTGAAATTGTGCGGTAAATTAAGCTTCTCTACCAGTTTTTCCTGTTCTGTCATTCCTGTTTTGCCGGTAACCCTTTTTGGTAATACATATCTGCCAAAAACTAGAAAATATCCTATTCCAAAAAACAACAAAATTACACCAATTGGTGTGACACTTAAAAGGTTATAAGCTTCGTGTCCTTCATTCTTTAATAAATCGTTTACCAGAATAAGCGGACCAGATCCAACCATTGTAAGAGTTCCTCCTAATATGGCAGCAAATCCTATGGGCATAATAAGTGATGATTGTGGAATCTTTGTCTGCCGTGAAACCTGCATAATACCGGGTAAAAACAGCGCGGCTGCACCAATGTTTTGAATAAGCCCGGAGAGGAGCCCTGTAGATAAGGAGAGCAGACCAACTAATTTGGTCTCTTTAGTCCCGGCTTTGCCAATAATAAATTTTGAAAAGCCGTCCATTATACCTGTACCGGCAATACCCCGCCCAAGAATCATCACGCTCAGCATGGCAATGACGGCATTGCTGGAGAACCCAGAAAACATCTCTTGTGGTGTTAATACCCCTGTCCATCCAAGCGAAAGCATGCAGCTAATAGCCACAACATCAATCCTAACGATGTCCAGTGTCAGAAATAAAACAGTGGCAGATAGAATTATTAAAACTACAATAATGCCTGAATCCATATTATAAAGTTTTATTTAATAGCTTAATCGGCAGTCTGTTTGAGAACTTTAGTTTAGAGGCAATTATCCTGTTGCAATATTAGCTAAGATAGCGAATATATATGATATCTGGAACGATATGATTTTACTATATTTGATTAAATTTGTAAAGATCCATTTACATATATCATTTCATATGCAACACACTATTGTTTTTATTACACTGGCTTTGGTTCTCGTCCTCTTCTCCTGGGGAAAGATACGGCACGATTTTGTCTCTCTCATTGCTCTCTTTGTGCTTGTTCTTGCCGGAGTGATAGAACCATCTACAGCATTTGATGGCTTTTCGCATCCTGCTGTAATTACTGTTGCTGCTGTTTTAATTATCGGCAAAGCTCTTGAGTTCTCCGGTTTAATTGATGTATTGGCAAAATGGGTTTCTAAATTGGGCAAAAACCTTATTCTCCAAATTCTTGTATTATCCTTGCTTGTGGCTGTTGCATCTGCTTTTATGAACAATGTCGGTGCCCTTGCTATTATGATGCCCATAGCTATTCATCTGGCACGCAAAAGTGGCAACCCACCTTCCTATCTGCTTATGCCACTAGCATTTGCGTCTCTTTTGGGAGGAATGACCACTCTTATAGGAACACCACCAAATATTATCATAGCCACTTTTCGTGAAACAGAAAAAGGGGTAGCTTTTGGTATGTTTGATTTTACTCCGGTAGGTATAT
>JAUYTB010000076.1 GCA_030695305.1 Bacteroidales bacterium | reverse complement strand
AGAGGAGGTTTCTCCCGATTTTTACCGATCCAAGGACTTCGCTGTAAGATGGAGTCATTCGCAGGACCCCAAATCGAGACCGGGAACATCCTTCAGAGCATCTGTAAACTTCTCTACTCCTATGAACGATCGCTTCAATTCTTACGATATACAACAGAGTCTTCAAAATCAGATATCATCGTCAATCTCTTATGGCAAGAGCTTGACTAATTTTAATATAAGTGCAAATTTACTTCACAGCCAAAACTCATTGGATAGCTCTTACGCTTTTACAGTACCTAATATAACACTCTCAATGAACAGGATTTTCCCTTTTAAACGTAAGGAGGCAGTCGGGAAAGAGCGGTTTTATGAGAGTATCTCCCTGAGTTATAATACAACACTGGATAATAAAGTAAATTTTAAAGCCAAGGACTTTGGAGAGGATGATTTTCTCTCTAAGTTCAGAAGCGGAATGCAACACTCATTTCAGATAGGGCTCCCAACTTTCGATCTATTCAACTACATTCAGTTCTCTCCGGGTGTAAGCTACGGCATGAACTGGTTCTTTCAAAAGAATGATAAGTTTTACGATGAGGAGACAAGCAGAGTGACCGATAATATAGGAAGTATATTCAGCCATTTTGGAGTAACCCAGGATTTTGCGGCCTCTATGTCTGCGAGTACCGTTCTTTACGGGATGTTTAACTTTGGCCCCAGAAGCAGAATAAGAACAATCAGACATGTTGTAAAACCATCTCTGAGTGTAAGCTATAAACCGGAACAAGGGACTGCCGGCAATGGATACAGAACCCTAAACTACTTAGACCCCAACGGCGTCTTACATCAGACAGATTACAATATTTATGATGGCCTTCTTTTTGGTTATCCTTCAAAGGGGCGATCTGCATCTATGAGCTTCTCTCTTGGAAATAATCTGGAAGCTAAAGTTTTCAACGATAAAGACACAACAGACGGTGGTCTCAAAAAGGTGAAGTTGATAGATAATCTATCTCTGGGTGGCTCTTACAATTTTCTGGCAGACTCAATCAAACTCTCAAATATCTCTGTAAGCATGAGTACAACCATATTTGGTTCTCTTGCATTTAATGCCAACGCCAGTCTTGATCCCTATGCCATTGATGGTCAGGGTAAAAAATATAACCAACTAAATCTTCTCAAGGAGGGGTGGTATAAGCTTGCACGTGTTACCAATGCCAGTATGTCGTTGTCGTATCAGTTTGGGGGAGAGGGTGAGAGAGCCGGGGCAGGTATGGGTCTTCCGGAGAAGGGGAGTAGAAAATCTTCGGGGACAGAGGGGTCAGATTATATAAGGGTCTATAACCATCCGGTTACCGGGGAGTATATTCCGGGAGGGTGGGTCTACTATCTGGATCCTAAGAATCCCTGGTCGGTGAATCTCAACTATAACTACTCGTTCAACAGATCATACCAAAATGTGGGTGGCAGACTCAATACAATCAATAACCATATGCAGACTCTTGGAGTATCTGCGCAGGTTAAGCTTGGGAAGGATCTTAATATAAACCTAAACACCGGTATAGATCTTATGAAAATGGCGCTTACCACCACTCAACTTAGTGCAACATACGACCTTCACTGCTTCCTGATATCTGTATCATGGGTGCCGAGTGGTATGTGGGAGAGCTGGAGTTTTCGCATAAATGCAAAGGCATCAGCCCTGGCAGATCTTCTTAAATTCAAGAAGAGTGCAAGCTATTGGGACAGAGGTGCGGGATTCTAGGTAATCTTTTTTAGGAATTTTTTGTATAAACACTATTATTTTAATATTATGAGTAAAAGAGTTATATCAACAGAGCTGGCGCCAAAGGCGGTAGGTCCTTACAGTCAGGCAGTGGAAGCTAATGGCTTTTTATATGTTTCTGGTCAGCTTCCCGTGGATGCACAAACAGGAGAGTTTGTTCCGGGCGGGGTTAAAGAGCAGGCACATCAGGTTCTCAAAAATGTCGGATTTATTCTTGACCAGGCGGGCTACAGCTTTAGTGATGTAGTAAAGTCTACTGTATATCTTACTGATATGAAGGATTTTGCTGTGATGAATGAGGTTTATGCCTCTTTTTATAAAGAGCCATTTCCTGCCAGAGTAGCATTTGCAACTGCCGGTCTTCCAAAAGGAGCTTTGGTAGAGATAGATGTAATTGCTGCAAAATAAAGACATTGCAGGCATTTCTTGATTTTTAAAGTGGAGCATTACTCCACTTTTTTTGTTTTTTCAATTAAATATATTAATTTTGTGGTAGATTATTACATCTATTCGGATAAATCACATCCACACAAATAAATCAATGTACGATATACTAGGATTAAGCAGCAAAAGTCAGGATGACCTTATTGCTATTGCTAATGAGCTTAAAATCAGCAAGGCAAAAAACATGTCAAGAGAGGATTTGATATATGAAATTCTTGATGAACAGGCGAAAATAGGGAGTAGCTCCAACGAACCATTACCAAGAAGACCGGTTGTAAGAAGGGAGCCAAGAGGCAAAAAGATCATAAATAAAGGAACTCATAATGAGAAGCCAGAAAATGAACAGTTGATTGTGCAATCGAAACCCCAACAGGGCAATCAACAGCCGAAACCTGTTCAGAGCAATCAGCAGCCAAAGCCTGTGCAGAGCAATCAGCAGCCAAAGCCCCAACAGGGCAATCAACAGCCTAAACCTGTGCAGAGCAATCAGCAGCCTAAACCCCAACAGGGCAATCAACAGCCTAAACCTGTACAGAGCAATCAGCAGCCAAAACCTGTGCAGAGCAATGAACAGCCAAAACCTGTTCAGAGCATTGATAAATCTGGTAATCAACCTGTCAATCAACAGCAGGATGCGCGTCTGCAAGGTAACAGACAACCCGGAAGACCTCCAAAAGAGAGGGTGGATCCTGTAGAGAGACAGATACAGGAAGATGTGCTCGCCTCAGAGAGAGCTATGGATATAACCTCAACAGTACAAAAATCTGCCCAATCTGCCTCTTCGGTGTCAGCAGGCGCAGATAAGCTGAGACCAAGACGAGGCCGTAAGAGTAACGCATCCAAGGAGAAGGCATTGGCTGCTTTAGCAGAGACAGAGTCGGCTGCGGCTAATGATATATTACCTGTAAGTGAGAACGATAATAGCGAAGAGATCATTATAAAAGAGCAGGAGATAGCCGCTATTACTGTGGCTGTAGAAGAGATAAGCAATAATAAGTACAATTCTCAGAGAAAGGAGAGCAATAAAGATTTTCATCAAAAAAGAGATGAAAATAAAATCCATACTCAGGGAGATGTTACAAAGAGAAGTAATGATGGGGTTATGCAGCCGGCAAGAGAGAGTCAGCCTCAGAAACCTAAGTTTGAATTTGAGGGAGTTGTAGATGCAACCGGGGTTCTGGAGATAATGCCGGACGGATATGGTTTTCTTAGGTCT
>JAUYTB010000071.1 GCA_030695305.1 Bacteroidales bacterium | reverse complement strand
AAGTAGAGATGGGGGAGTAGTAGATTTGAGAATAGCGCCTCTGGAGAGGATTGCCTCGCTTCCAAAGTATGGTTACGATCTCTCCCAGCTTCAACTGGATGGGGCATACCATCTTACTGTCAGCTCCCTGGGAGCAACACTCACCGGAGCAAATCCATCCGGCCTCTTCTACGCCGTACAAACCCTAATCCAACTGCTCCCCGCAAACAATTTGGGTGAGACATTAACTGTTGAGCCGGTAGAGGTGGTAGATTTCCCGCGTTTTGAGTATCGCGGAATGCATCTTGATGTTGTACGCCACATATATTCAGTAGATTATGTTAAGCAGTATATAGATTACATCGCTTTACACAAGATGAACTATTTCCATTGGCACCTCACCGACGATCAGGGGTGGAGAATGGAGAGCAAGAGTCACCCGAAACTTAATGAGATTGGCTCCTGGAGAGCCGGCACAATTATCGGCATTTTTCCCGGTACCGGTGTGGACAGTATCCGTTACGGTGGGTACTACACTATTGAGCAGATGAAGGATATTGTTGAGTATGCTGCTGCAAGATACATTACCATTGTTCCGGAGATTGATGTTCCCGGACACTCAATGGCAATAATTGCTACCTATCCGCAATTCAGCACAACTCCGGAGATTCCAAAAGAGCCGGCAATAACTTGGGGGATATATAATCGTCAGAACAACGTACTGGCCCCTTCGGAGGAGGTATTCTCTTTTCTGGAAGATGTCTTTAATGAGTTAATGGATGTTTTTCCGGGCAGATATATACATATTGGTGCAGATGAGTGTGCAAAGAGGTGGTGGGAGGAGTCGCCTAAGACTCAGGAGTTTATCAAAAAATACGATCTAAAAGATGAGAACGGGTTGCAGAAGTATTTTGCAAAGAGGATTGCAGATATTGTTCATGCGCGCGGACGTGAGTTTATAGGTTGGGATGAGATGCTGGACGATGGGCTTGTAGAGGGTGCTGTTGTTATGAGCTGGCGTAATTGGGAGAATGGAATTAAGGCAGCAGAGCTTGGACATAAGGCAATTATGACTCCTATAAAATATAGCTATTTTAATGTTGCTCAAAAACTTAACGAAGATTCTCTATGTCATCGCTCCTGGTACGCTCCTGTAGATTCGGTCTATCTGTTTGAGCCTATTCCGGAGGGGACACCTGCAGAGGTTGCTGCTAATGTTATTGGTGGTCAAGGTTGTATGTGGACAGAGTACTTCCCGCACAGAGAGCGTCTTGAGTATGGAATATTTCCAAGATTCTCTGCTCTGGCAGAGGTCTACTGGACGCTTCCGGTTAATAAAAACTGGCCTAAATTTCAGTTAAAGCTTGTAGATCAGTTTGACCGATACGACTTATGGGGAGCAAACTACTCTACCGAGATCTTTAGATCGGCTGCCTTTGACAGATTTCGTTATTGATTCCCGGATATCTTAATAATATTATAGTTGAAGAGAGACGCTTTACCCAATCTTTTTAAAGAGTATCTGCAAGAGGTAGTGGGTGCCGCTAAAACAGAGATTGTTTTGAGTGCCATTGAGAGTAGTACTCCTCCTGTTTCTATTAGGCTTAATCCTTATAAACCAGTGCCTTTTGGTCTATTATCTGTTGTATCTGAGGCAAAAGAGAGAGACGACCGCATCCCTTGGTGCAGCGATGGGTATTACCTGGAAGAGAGACCGGCATTTACACTTGACCCAGCATTCCATGCAGGTGCATACTATGTGCAGGAGCCAAGCTCAATGATTCTGGAGCTTCTCCGGCCAATTTTGTCCAGTGGCTCTCAGAGCACCTCCTTGACCAACGGGTCTCATAGCCCCTCTCTCTCTAAAGAGGGTCACCCCCCGGTTAAAAGGGTTCTGGATTTGTGTGCTGCTCCCGGAGGTAAGAGTACTCATCTAATATCCATGTTATCACCGGATGATCATGTTGTTGTAAATGAGGTTGTTAAAAATAGGGTAGGTATCCTAAAAGAGAATATTCTTAAATGGGGTAATCACAATGTTAAGATAATCAGCAGAGAGGCCAGAGATGTTGCTGCCGGTTGTTTGCAAATGGGAGAGCAGTTCGATTTCATTCTTGTAGATGCCCCATGTTCCGGAGAGGGGATGTTCAGGAAAGATCCTAATGCAATATTGGAGTGGTCAGAACAAAATGTAAAGATGTGTGCAGCTAGACAAAAGCAGATTTTGCTGGATATTTGGCCGGCACTGGCTCCGGGTGGTCTCCTGGCCTACTCTACATGCACTTTTAATCTTTACGAAAACGATCTTAATATAGAGTGGTTTAAGCAAAATAGTGGGGCTGAGTCAGTGATGATTGAGGATTTGCACCCCGGCAATTTAAACCTAACGTCACAAATTGATGAATGGGGAGTGGTAAGAGCAGAGTGCGGAGGATACCGACTCCTTCCAGGACTTCTCCGCGGAGAGGGGCTCTTCTTCTGTTTGCTTAAAAAGCCGGGGTCACAATCCGGTGGGCAAAAATTTGGGACAGAATTCGGTGGGCAAAAATTTGGGACAGAACCCGGTGGGCAAAAATTGGGGTCACAATCCGGTTCAAAATCTGATTTTGATCCGAGAATCTCTCCGGAGGGGGCTCTTTCACTTGCTCTTGGAGATCAATTTCCAAAGGTTGAGGTTTCGCGTGAGGTGGCTTTGCGTTATCTTAAAAGAGATGCGGTGCAACTTGTGGATGCACCGCTCGGTTTTGTGGTTATTACTTATGGTGGTTTGCCTCTTGGTTTTGCAAAGAACGTGGGAACCAGAGCCAATAATCTCTACCCCAAGAGCTGGAGAATCAGAAAGGATTTGAGTGATCTCTAGCGCTATCCTCCAAAATCGTCAAATGCAATGTTCTCTTGCTCTACTCCAAGGTTATCCAGCATATCATTAACTGCACTGTTCATCATTGGAGGTCCGCATAGATAGTACTCTATCTCTTCTGGCTCTTCGTGTTTGCTCAGATAGTTGTCATATAGTACTTTGTGGATAAATCCTCTATATCCGCTCCAGTTATCCTCCTCCTTGGGTTCACTCAGTGCCAGATTGAAGGTGAAGTTTGGAAACTCCCTCTCAATTGCACGAAACTCATCCTCGTAAAAGACCTCTCTAAGAGAGCGGGCACCATACCAGAAGCTAACCTTGCGAGTTGTTCTCTCTGTATGGAAAAGATGGAAGATATGTGAGCGCATCGGGGCCATACCTGCACCGCCACCGATAAATACTATCTCGTTTTGGGTATCCTTTATAAAGAACTCGCCATAAGGGCCGGAGATGGTAACTTTGTCTCCCGGCTTTCTTGAGAATATATATGAGGAGCAGACACCGGGATTTACAGGCATAAATGCACCTTTGCTTCTATCCCAAGGTGGTGTTGCAATCCGGATATTGAGCATAATTATGTTGCCCTCTGCAGGGTGGTTGGCCATTGAGTAGGCACGAAATGTCTCCTCACTGTTCTTCATCTTTAGAGACCATATATTTAGAGCATCCCAATCTTCACGGAACCTCTCCTCCACATCAATCTCTTTGGAGAAATCGACTTCGCATGGCGGAATATCTATCTGAATATAACCTCCTGATCTAAAATCGAGATGCTCCCCCTCGGGAAGTTTAACCACAAACTCTTTTATAAAGGTTGCAATATTGTTGTTACTTACAACTTCGCACTCCCACTTTCTGATTCCAAGCACCTCTTCCGGGACCTCAATCTCAAGATCTTCCTTAACCTTAACCTGACAGCCGAGGCGCCACTGGGAGTGTTGCTCTTTGCGGGTAAAGAAGCCAACCTCAGTCGGAAGGATCTCTCCCCCTCCGGAGGTTACACGACATCTGCACATCCCACAGGTTCCCCCCCCGCCACAGGCAGATGGTAAGAAAACCTTGTTATTGGATAGTGTGGAGAGTATCGTCTCGCCCGGAGAGACCTCCATCTCCTTCTCTTTGTTTATTGTGATTTTTACCTTACCGGATGGGGTCAGTTTCGCTTTTGCATAGAGCAATAGCGCAACGAGCAGCAGAGTAACAATCAGAAAAGCTGCTATTGATAGTATTGTGATAACTGTTAATTCCATATTAATATGCTTATTCTCCTGAATCTCCTTATTTGATTACTCTATTTATAATTAAAGTTTTATACCCATAAAACTCATAAAGGCGATACCCATAAGACCCACAACTATGAATGTTATACCCAATCCACGCAACGGAGCAGGTACATTTGAGTAGGAGAGCTTCTCCCGGATAGCAGCAAGGGCAACAATGGCTAAAAACCACCCAAGACCTGACCCCAAACCAAAGACAGTTGCTTGTGCAAGTGTCTCATAGCCCCTCTCCTGCATAAAGAGAGAGCCGCCTAAGATTGCACAGTTTACTGCAATAAGAGGGAGAAAGATACCGAGAGAAGAGTACAGACCGGGAGAGAATTTCTCCACAATCATCTCAACAAGCTGAACCATAGAGGCTATAACTGCAATAAATATAATAAAACTCAAAAAGCTGAGATCTATATCGGCATAATCTGGGTTAAGCCACACTAGAGATCCCGATGAGAGGATATATTTGTGAAGTAGAAAATTGACCGGAAGGGTCACTCCAAGGACAAATATTACTGCCAACCCAAGACCTACTGCTGTTTTAACGTTCTTGGAAACAGCAAGGTAAGAACACATCCCTAAGAAATATGCAAATACCATATTGTCTATAAAAATAGACTTTACGAAAATATTGATTAACTCTTGCATAACAGATATCTCTTATTTCTTCTCAATTAACTCTTTTGTAACACTTCTCTGAACCCAGATAAACAGGCCAACAAGGATAAGGGCCATAGGTGGGAGGATAAAGAGGCCGTTGTTTTCGTAAAAGCCCCCGTTCTTTATATAGAGAGCGTTTGGAATGATCTGATAACCCAAAAGAGTTCCCGATCCAAAAAGCTCACGGAAAAAGGCAACCACCACAAGGATAATTCCATATCCGAGACCATTTCCCAATCCGTCGATTAGAGAGGGGATAGGTTTGTTTGCCAGTGCAAATGCCTCTATTCTACCCATAATGATACAGTTAGTAATAATCAGCCCAACAAATACAGAGAGCTGTTTGCTCACCTCGTAGGCATATGCTTTAAGAACCTGGTCTACAAGTATTACAAGCATGGCAACAACTACAAGCTGTACAATAATCCTTATCCGATTTGGTATTGTATTACGAATAAGGGAGATGATAACATTAGAAAAGCCCATTACAATTGTAACAGAGAGAGCCATTACAAGGGCCGGCTCAAGCTTAACTGTTACAGCCAGTGCAGAGCAGATACCCAATACCAGAACGGTGACGGGATTGTTTCTGAACAGCGGCTCTATAAATATCTTTTTATTATTCATTTTAACTCAATTTACACTTTGACTAAATACTCTCTTTTATGACTTAATTGTTTTGAGATGAGTCTCTTTGCTCTTGCTCCTTTTGCCTTTGCAGATATGCTCTGTATCTTAGCTGCTGCTCTACCTTTGCCACTGAGTCAGCCGCTGCCTTTGCTGCCGCCTCTGCTGCAACTGCTTCTGCCGCCTCCCTCTCTATCTGCATCCTCTCCCTCTCTTTAGAGGCACGGAGGTTGGCTGCAAAGAAGTTCATATACTCTTTGATGTTTTTGTAGAGCATCTCCTCTACAGCTTTGGAGGTGATAGTTCCACCCGAGATGGCATCAACCTGGTGGTCATTACCCTCTTTTGCTCCGCCTTTAACAACCTGAATAGAGACATAATCGCCCTGGGCATCAAATATCTTCTTGTTTTCGAACTGTTTAGCAAAAGCATTAGTGGAGATCTCTGCCCCAAGCCCGGGAGTCTCACTCTTATGGTCAAAAGTGGCACCGTAAACAGAGTTGAAATCGTCTGCAAGTGAGATATATCCCCATACAGGACCCCATAACCCAACACCACGGAGAGGTATTATGTAGTAACGTCCGGAAGCCGGCTCACCACTCTGCTGCTTACCTCCGCCCGAACTTATATAGATCACAAAATCCTTTCCGGACTCTGAAATAGATGAATCTGTTATATATCTGGCATACTCCTGCTCAATATAGCTATCCTTGTCTTTTACAGAGGAGGCCTCGGCACCAAGGTGCACCGATCTTAAAATCAACTGCTTTCTCTCTATCTCAACGTTTCTTTGCTGTCTCTCTTTTAGAAGAGATGCGGCGAATGCGAGGACAACTGCAACAATCACAACCATTCCGGTTGCATAGAGTATTGTGTATAAATTCTTATTTGTATCCATCGTTTTACCTGATTTATTTAATAACAGCCCTTCTCATTCTCCTCTTAATACCTGCCTGAACAACCGTATAGTCTATAAGAGGTGCAAAAGTGTTCATAAGTAAAATTGCAAGCATCATCCCCTCGGGATAGCCGGGGTTGAATACCCTGATAACCACTGCAAAAAACCCAATCAATAATCCATATATCCACTTGCCTCTCTCTGTTTGTGAGCCGGTTACAGGGTCTGTTGCCATAAATACAGCCCCAAAAGCAAACCCGCCCATTACCATATGGTAGTATGCAGGAAGAGCAAGATAGCTGTCGGGCGGAGCCACAAGGTTAAGAAACAGGCCGGTAATAAGACCACCGGCAAAGACTGATATAATGATTTTCCAACTAGCTATTCCGGTAAAGATAAGCAGTGCCGCTCCTGCAAGGATCGCAAGAGCAGAGGTCTCACCTACAGAGCCGGGAATTGTTCCAAGAAACATATCTGTAAAATCCGGTATCTCCAGCCCTGCCTGAGCATTTGCAAGAGGGGTGGCTCCGGAGAATCCGTCAACTATCCCCTCGCCTTTACTTAGACCGGTGACCCACACTTTATCTCCAGACATATGAGAAGGGTAGGCAAAAAAGGCAAAGGCCCTTGCAAGAAGAGCCGGATTCCAAATATTCATCCCTGTACCGCCAAACACCTCTTTCCCAACTATAACTGCAAAGACAACCGAGAGAGCCAGCATCCAAAGAGGCATATCTACAGGCATTATCAGAGGAATCAGCATACCTGTTACAAGATACCCCTCATTTACCTCATGACCCCTTATCTGTGCCGAGGCAAACTCAATTCCAAGCCCCACAACATATGACACAATTACCAAAGGTATCACACGCCAAAAACCGTACATAAAGGTCTGCCAAAGATCCATCTCACTCCCCACCGAAAGATTGTGCTGATATCCAACGTTCCACATACCAAAAAGCAGAGCCGGCATCAAGGCAATTATCACAATTGTCATTGTTCGCTTAAGATCTATGCTGTCCCTTATATGTGCACCTTTGCGGGTAACTGTGTCGGGCACAAAAAGGAAGGTCTCGAATGCATCGAAAGAAGAGTGCAGAAAACTGAGTCTCCCTCCCTTACTGAATGTGGGTTTTATATTATCTACTAATTTTCTTATTGCTTTCATCTCTATATGATTTTCTTCTGAATGCTAATCTTGGTATATTTATAGACTACGACATCTCTTTTATCATAAGATCTATCCCATTTGAGATAATCTCCTGAATCTCTGTTTTTGAAGGACATACATATTCGCAAAGAGCAAAATCCTCCTCAATGACCTCATAGATTCCAAGCTGCTCCATCTTGTCGATATCCTCTGCCATAATCGCTTTTAGCAGATACATTGGGTAGATATCCATGGGCAAAACCTTCTCGTAAAGGCCTGTCATTACAAGTGCCCTCTCGCCACCATTGAGATTGGTGTCAGATGAGTAGCGCCTCTTTGGAAAGAGCCATGAGAAATATGAGCGGGAAAAGCTGAACTTACTTAGACGGAAAGGTTTAATCCATCCAAACATCTCAAAGTATTTACCCTCGCTCACCAGAGTTATCTGATTATGGAAAAAGCCCAGATACCCCTCTCTCCCGACACTCTCTCCTGTAAGAACGTTGCCGCTGATAAACCTGATAGGCATAACTTTATCCTTATTAGGCTCTTCGTTCATATTATCTGCATACTCCCTGATATCCATTAACGGCATTCCGGGAATTGTCTCTATATAGCTGGGGTTCTTGGCTCTTGGACCTGTTATTGCAATTACTCTTCTCACATCGTATACCCCCTTTATAAAGAGTCGCCCAATTGCGGCCAGAGAGTGCATATCCAGAGTCCAGGCAACCTCCCCTTTATTGATTGGGCTGATATGGTGAATCTGAACACCAACGTTTCCTGCCGGGTGATCTCCGTCAAATGTGTGAATTATAACTCTGTCCAGACGATGGAACGGGCTGCTGGCGTAGTGAGAGACGTGTAGCCCAAGATGGATCCCCCCCTGAGTAAGTTTGGAGATTGCGTCAACACCTGCCTGAATACTCTCCAGATCTGACCTGAGAGCATAGTCCAGATCGGAGGCCAGTGGAGATGAGTCAAATCCTGAGATGAATATCGCTTTGGGCTCAATCTCCGGGTCGGGTACTATTCCGTATGGACGCTGTTTGAAAGCAGACCATAAACCACTATCTATAAGTGATTTAATTATCTCACCCTTTGAAGCACTCCTATAATTTGGTACAGATATTTGTCGGTACTCATTTTTTTTGTCGCACTCTATAATAATTTCAAGCAACTTTCTCTTCTCTCCCCTAACAATCTCCTTTACAGTGCCGCTTACCGGAGAGCTTATAAAGATATATGGTCGTCTCTTATCTGTTAATACCGGTGTCCCGGCCTTTACCTCGTCTCCCTCTTTGACCATCAGTTTTGCATTCAGCGACCTGAAATCAGTTGGCTTAATGGCCACTTTGTCAGGAGTTACTACCTTTGTAATGTGATTCTTTGCATCACCCTTAAGGGGAATGGTCAACCCTTTTCGTAATCGGATATGGTCTGACATTATTTTAAAAATTTTCTCTCTGATTATTAGAAATATTGCGGCAAAGATACACATTATTTGTAATTTTGCATGAATGAACAGAGAAATTTCTACTATAACAGAGGGTCTTAATGCAGCTCAAAAACAGGCAGTTGAAGAGTTTGAAGGGCCCTCGCTGATAATTGCGGGGGCGGGTTCCGGGAAGACCAAGGTTCTTACTTGCAGAATAGCTAACGTGCTGAATCACGGCCACAGAGCCGGTTCGATTCTCGCTTTGACCTTTACCAATAAGGCATCCAAAGAGATGAAGGAGCGTATTGCTGCCCTTGTTGGCTTTGAAAGAGCAAGATACTTGTGGATGGGAACATTCCACTCGGTATTTGTTAGATTCTTAAGGGAAGATGCCGAACTTATCGGCTTCCCATCTGCTTTTACCATATATGATACCGCAGATTCCAGGAGCGCAATTCGCAACTGCGTTAAAGAGCTCTCGCTGGATGAGAAGATCTACAAACCTAACGAGATTTTGTCGCGTATCTCAATGGCTAAGAACAACCTTATCACTGCAACTGCATATATGGCCAACGCATCTCTTGTCTCAGCTGATGCTGCGATGCGAAAGCCAAGGATTGGTGAGATATATGCACTCTATGAGAGGAGGTGCAGACAGTCCGGAGCTATGGATTTTGATGATATATTGCTATATACCAATATATTGCTTAGAGACTTTCCGGATGTTCTTGCAAAGTTGCAGAGCCGCTTTTCGTTCATTCTTGTAGATGAGTATCAGGATACAAATTTCTCTCAATATCTTATAGTTAAGAAATTATCATCTATTCACCGTAACTTGTGTGTGGTGGGTGACGATTCACAAAGTATATACGCTTTTCGCGGTGCGAGGATAGAGAACATCCTCAATTTTCGTAAGGACTATCCGGAAGCCAAGGAGTTTCGACTGGAGCAGAACTACCGCTCTACCCAGACCATAGTAAACGCTGCCAACTCATTGATTGCCCGTAACTCTATGCAGCTAAAGAAGGAGTGCTTCTCTGCTGCTTCTCAGGGAGATAAGATTGAGGTGGTAAAGGCCTATACAGATCAGGAGGAGGCATTTCTGCTGGCCTCATCTATATTGAGGCAGATATATGAGAACAAGGCATCTTATAGTGACTTTGCTGTGCTCTACAGAACAAATGCCCAGTCGCGAGCTGTAGAGGAGGCGCTTCGTAAACGCTCTCTCCCTTACAGAATTTATGGAGGTAACTCATTCTACGACAGGGCAGAGGTTAAGGATGTTATGGCATATCTCCGTCTTTTGGTAAACCCCAAAGATGACGAGGCGTTTCGCAGGGCAGTAAAGGTGTCGGGAAAAGGGATTGGAGATACAACTCTGGGATATCTCTCATCTGCAGCTGCTGCTGCGGGGGTCTCTATGTGGGAGGCAGTTTTTGGAGATAATCTGCAGAGTCACGGAATAAAGAGTGCGGCTTTTAATCGCCTGAGTGACTTCTGTTCTGTAATTGTTGATGTTCGTACGCGTGTCTCTGTGGTTAATGCATATGATATTGCAATGGAGATCTTTATTAGAAGTGGATACGCTACGCTTCTTAAGAGTGACTCCTCAATTGAGGGTCAGACCAGACAGGAGAATGTTGAGGAGCTTTTTAACTCTGTCAAGGCATTTGTGGAGGAGAGGGAGGCCGAGGCACTTACAGAGAGTGAAGATGGAGAGTTGAGGGAGGGCTCAGTTCTCTTGTGTGACTATCTGGAGACTATCTCCCTTATGAGTATTATGGACGAAAACAAGGGTGAGGAGTCCAATAAGATAAGTCTTATGACTGTACATTCGGCTAAGGGGCTTGAGTTCTCCTATGTCTATATAATAGGGTTGGAGGAGAATCTCTTTCCAAGTGTGGGTGCATCTGCTGGAGAGAGCGAGGTAGAGGAGGAGAGGAGATTGATGTATGTGGCTATCACACGTGCCAGAAAATTTGTCTCAATCTCTTATGCTCAAACCCGTTTCCGCTGGGGTAGTCATGTGAGTTACCCTCCAAGCAGGTTTCTTAGGGAGATTGATCCTAAATTTCTTAACTGGCCAGATCTGGAGTCCCAAGATAGTGGTACGTCAAGATTTTCCGGCAGAGGTTCTGGGAGTGGTTTTGGCAGCAGCTTGGGTAGCAGCTCGGGCAGAGGTGGCGCAGGCAGTTTTGGTAGCAGTTCGGGCAGCGGTTCGGGTAGAGGTGGCGCAGGAAACTCTACGGGCAACAGTGCCGGCAGCACTCCACCACCGGTAAAGAGGTCTGCCCCATCTTTTACCCCTCCAAAACCGGCAGATCCCAACTTTATTGCCGATCCGGTTTCAAAATTGAGAGATGGACAGAGAATTGAGCATGATAGGTTCGGATTTGGCCAAATAGTAGCAATAGAGGGTGATCCTCTTAATTTAAAGGCAGTTGTGGACTTTGATAACGGTGGAAGAAAAATATTACTACTTAAATTTGCAAAACTTCGGATTATAGAGTGATTTGTGGCACGAGATTTGAATATTATTTAGTTGAAGTTTTTCATAGTTTAAGTTTAGGTTAAGTAATGGGGTTTTATCTCTCGGAGATAAGACCCCATGAAAATTTACCCCTACTTGAAAGCCTGTTCACTCAATCCCGAGCCATCAAGGCGCAGTTGTGAGAAGTAATCCGGAACAGGACGCCCCTCCAGTGTATCTACATATAGTTTAGCAAGATATTGAGATAGCATAAATCCGTGACCGCGCATACCTATAAAGAGGCCATGCTCCGGATCTACAATATATCTTGGCTCTACATAATATCCCGACCAGACTGCTTGGAATCCAACTCCGCTCAGACGTGGGATCCAGTTACTGAAGATCTCCGTAACCACCTCTAAAAACTCCTGAGAGGTCACCTTAAGGTTCTTATCTGTCTCTGTGGCATCGTTAACCGGCGATGCACATCCAATTATCTGCCCTGTCTCTGCCAGCTGCTGCCCGTAAACAGCAGAGAATCCTTTGTATTTGCGTCTGTCTATAAGCATATCCAAATTTGCCCCATCTTTGCCTAAAAGTGGAAGTCGTTTTGTGATAAATGCCTGGTGTTTAACAGGAAATAGACCAGTCTCCAAGCCAAGTTTCCTGGCAAAGATACCCGCCTCTGCTCCAAGGGCATTTATAAATATCTCTGTCTGATACTCAATAAACTCTTTATCTGCCCCCTGAACTATAACTCTGTACTCTTTACCAACCTTGTAAACTTCGCAAACACGGGTGTTCTCCATAATCGTCCCTCCATTCTCCCGGCCAATCTCCCTTATTACATCTATTGTGTGTCCGGGATTTGCTTGCCAGCAATCATTTGTGATGAGTGCGTGGCTGTAAAGATCGAGTGATGGGTTGAAGTGTTCCGATATCTCTTTACGGAAATCTCTCTTCTCCACCATATATGCATCTGACCACCCTTTTGAGGCCTCAAGAGAGTTGTAGGTTTGCTGGTCGTGGGCAAAGCTCACATAGCGTATAAGACGAAAATCGATGTTGTGTCTCTTATGGAGATCCCGGAAGATCTCTAGGTTCTGCTTGGCTATATCTGCAAGTGCTGGTAGAGAAAAGGCGGGTCTTCCACCAGCAATATTTCTCCAGGAGCTTCCCAGTCCGTCATTTATAAGCGTGGGCTTAAATCCCCTCTCTGCCATAAACCGGAAAAGTGAAGATCCTGCAACTCCGCCTCCTGCTATGATTGCAGGGAGCTTTATTACATCTCTCCCATTTTTCCCTCTCTTCTGTGGCAGGATAATCTCCTCTTTGCGATCTTTGCCTGCCATATCTCCCAGAGTTACCAGGTTTGACATTGGTCCGCGAGGTGTTGGATCACCGCACACCTCCACTCCGTATGGTCTTAAAAGCAGACGTGCTCTGGGGATGCACCGGCTTCCGCGGCAAGCTCCCATCCCTATTCGGGAGATGTGTTTAAGCTCATCAGATGAGATTACTTTGCGATCTCCTATTACAGATAGTAGTTTGTCAACAGTAATATCTTCGCAGTGACATACATATGTCTTTGAATCTGGCTTCTCTTGCAATGGGATAAGTGTGAGTTTTTGCGGATAACGATCCTTTACAATAAAACCTCTTGCGGTTAGAAGCTGCTCTCCCTCTATCTCTTTTGCCTTTACCCGTGCAATGTTGGTCTTGTTGCTGTTTTTGGTAATCTTCTCAATTACCCCCTCTCCCAGTATCTCACCGTCGTTGTTTACCAGAAAGACCTCAGATCCCTCATCTGCTTTATACTCAATAGGAAGGAATAGCCATTTTTTGCTTAGGTTATAACCGAAGATTGCAAGTCCGGGGCACTGATAAACACAGGCCATACAGCCGGTGCACTTATCAAAATCTATTTGTGGAACAGTTGATGTTGAAGACTTTACAATTGCTCCAAACTTACAGGCAAATGCACACGGGTTGCAGGCAAAGCCGTACAGGCAATCTATCTGAACAAATCCTCTTGACCACATTCTCTCACTTGTTGGAAGTGACGGGCTTTCAAGTATCCTTACGGGGTGTTGTTGAGAGTCTATATACTCTTTAGAGACAGATAGATAGTCGTCATAATTGAACTTTTTGCCCAAATCTTGCATAATCTCAAAGGCGCACTGTTTTCCGCGTAAAACTGCGGATGTTCCCTCTCCGATTTTTACAGAGTCACCCACTCCGTGGCAGTTGCGCCCGAAAACCTCACTCCCTTTACGGAATAGCTGGTTGTCCGGTATTAGCCCTGTGCAGATGTTTATACAATCTATCCCCTCAATTCTCTTCTCGGTTCCAGGTATCGCCTTAAAGTTTTCGCACTCTGCAATTATTGCTCCTGTTACTCCGGTATGTGTCTCATTTGGAATTGCTTCCAAAAGGATATGTGATGTTAAAACAGGGATTCCAAGACGACGTACTCTGTTTGCCTGAACAGGAAATCCCCCCTCTTTTGGCATGGCCTCAATGATTGCCTTGACATTGGCTCCGGCCTGCATTGCTTGATATGAAGTGAGATACCCAATATTTCCGGCCCCTACGGTAAGTATGTTCTTACCTAAGAGGGTGAGTTCGTTGTTCATCATCCTCTGAACCACAGCTGCGGTATATACCCCGGGAAGATCGTCGTTCTTGAATGCTGGCATAAATGGAACAGCTCCGGTGGCTATAACCAGATGTTCTGCATCTACATAAAATATACTCTGCTTAGCAATGTTTTTGATTACTAGTCTCTTACCCTCTAAAACTTCCCAAACAACAGAGTCGAGGAGTATCCCTGTAAGATCGTCTCCTGCAAGTGAATTTGCAATATCAAACCCTCTCATTCCCCCAAAGCGCTTCTCCTTCTCAAAGAAGAAGAATTGATGGGTCTGCATCAGAAATTGTCCGCCAATCTTACTATTGTTATCAATCACCAGGTTCTGTACACCGGCTCTGTTTAGCTCCTCTCTCACTGCCAGCCCTGCAGGACCGGCCCCAATGATAGCAACTGTTGTCTTGTATATCTTTATGCTCTCATCTGTACCTTTATCTTCCTGAGGCAGATAAGACTCATCTATCCTCTCTACACTCTTTACTCCATCGGCAAGAGTAATACATATTCTCCTGATCTTTCCATCCACAAGCATCTCGCATGCACCGCATTTACCAATTCCGCACTCCATAGTACGTTCACGATTTTCCAGACTGTGTTTATGAACCACAAGTCCGGATTGGTGAAGGGCTGCTGCAATGGTAAATCCTCTCTGACCTTTAACTGCTTTTCCCTCAAAAAGAAACTCTGTACTATCGTCCGCCGGGATAGGAAGGATAGGGTGTTCGCTTATTTTATACATAGTTTAATATAAATTTCAGCAAAATTAATTAAAATTAGATATCTCAATTTTAAAATTAAATATTTTTTGAAAATTATACGATTTGGTAACACATTAGAAGCACATTGTTATAAATTTGGTTTGAAAACCAATTAAATAATTTTGATATGAGGCGTGAGATGTTTTTGAAGGGCAGAGAGGGCAGAGCTCTCATTATGACAATTGTTCATTTACTGCTTATGGCTTTTTTACTGGCAACAGTGGCTCCGGTTGCTTTTTTTGTTACATCCTGCACAGGTTTTACCTTTACAGATGAGGATGCTCACAGCGGTAAAGGTGAGCTGGCTCTTTCGTTTACCAGGGTCAATGCTACTACCAAAACGACTGCTCTATCTGCCCGGACTTTTCCGGACAGCAATAGTTTTATGTTGCGAGTCCAGAGGGTAGGAGGGGATACTATCTACAACGGTAAGTATGGTGAGAGGCCATCCTCTTTTAAACTTACTCCGGGGAGTTACGATGTTGAGGTTTTTTCAGACAACTTCTCTCTTCCGGAGTTTGACTCCCCATCCTATGGCGATTCGGGGACGGTTGTTATTGAGGAGAATAAAGTTACGACGCTCTCGTTTATGTGCCGACAGAGTAACGGTGCTATTAAACTTGGCTTTACACCTGCATTTTTGTCAATGTTTGCCGGTCATGTTCCGGAAATTGAAGATAGCAAAGGGTACAAAGTCTATCCATACTCAGAAGATAGATTTCTCTATCTTAACCCGGGCGATGTTGTGATAAAATTAAGGGATCCTGATGCAGCTTCCGGGTCGGGGTTATTTATAATTACAAGAAAGAGACTATCTGCAAGAGAGATGGTTACTGTAAATCTGCACTCATCTTCGGGAGAGAGTGGCGGAGGTGGAGGGCCGGGGGGTGAATCTTCGGTTATTACGGGTATTCAGATTGATACCACCTCTGTCTGGATCTCAGAAGATATTGTGGTGGGAGATAAAAGGGATGGAAGCAGCAGGGAGCGTGCAGTGACTGTAGATGAGATTGCCGGTTTTGTGGGGGCCAAGGGTATTTGGGTTAGTGGTTATGTAGCGGGTTACCTCACAACGGCATCTCTGATCTCTTCACCTCCTTTTGAAAATGAGACAAATATTGCAATTGCTCCCCTTGCGGGGTCGGTAAACAGATCTCTCTGTGCAGGTGTAGCTCTCACGGCAGGTGCTATACGAGATGCCCTTAATCTTAAGGCAAATCCGGCTAATCTTGGTAAGCGGATCTGGATTAAAGGGAGTATTGTGGAGAGCTATTTCGGATTGAAAGGTGTAAATAGTGTTACAGATTATGTGATTGAATGAAAATTTCTATCTCTGCATTTAGCTTTTATCTATATTTGTAATAGAAAATCAATAGGGGCATATGCAATACTTTTTACACGAGACCGTTGTTGTCGATCAGGGTTGTGAAATTGGCAACGGGACAAAGATTTGGCACTTCACCCATATAATGGCCGGAAGCAAAATAGGAGAAAATTGCAATATTGGCCAGAATGTTGTGATCTCTCCAAAGGTTATACTGGGGAATAACGTTAAGGTTCAGAATAATGTCTCTGTATATACAGGTGTAATTTGTGAGGATGATGTCTTTCTGGGCCCTTCGTGTGTCTTTACAAATGTGATAAACCCAAGGAGTGCTGTTGTTAGAAAGGGCTTCTATATTGGGACAAGAGTTTGCAAAGGGGCTACTATCGGTGCAAATGCAACAATAGTTTGTGGTAATGATATTGGAGAGTATGCGTTAATCGGTGCAGGTGCGGTTATAACCAAGCCTGTTCCCCCGTATGCCCTTGTGGTGGGTAATCCTGCAAGACAGACCGGATGGGTGGGAGAGTATGGCCATAAACTTGAATTTGACGATAATGGTATCTCTATCTGTCCGGAGAGTGGTCAGAAATACAGACTTCTGAATGGTGCTGTAGAGAGAATCAGTTAAATCTATGTTCCATATGGAAATCAAAGAGGATCTTCTTAATAAAATACTCTACTCAACCGATGCTTCTGCTTATAAGGAGATGCCATCCGGGGTCTGCTTCCCAAAATCTAAAGAGGATCTTATAGAGTTGGTAAAGAGGGCCTCCCGAGAGGGGTTCTCAATTATCCCGCGTGCTGCTGGGACTTCTCTTGCGGGGCAGGTTGTGGGTAGTTCCATTGTTGCCGATATCTCTAGGGAGATGACCTCAATATTAGAGATTAATCCGGAGCAGAGGTGGGCAAGGGTGCAGCCGGGGGTGATTCTGGACCATCTCAATATGGAGCTCTCTCGTTTTGGACTCTTCTTTGGGCCGGAGACATCTACATCCAACAGGTGTTGCTTAGCGGGTATGGTTGGTAACAACTCTTGTGGTTCTCACTCTTTGGTTTATGGCAGCACGAGAGATCATCTTTTAGAAGCAGAGGTTATTCTGTCCGATGGATCTTTTGCTGTATTTAGAGATTTATCACAGGATGAGTTTGAGGATAAGTGTCTGCTCACTGGTTTGGAGGGGGATATTTACAGATATTTTAAAAAGATGCTCTCTTGTGAGAGAACTCTTGCCCAGATTGAGGAGAATTTTCCCGATCCTGAGGTTAAGAGACGTAATACTGGGTATGCCCTTGACCAATTTGTGAAATCTAAGTATAATCTTTGTTCTCTACTTGCTGGTTCTGAGGGTACTCTGGCTTTTATCACCGAGCTAAAACTTAACCTTGTTCCCCTTCCGCCAAAGGAGCGGGCAATTCTTTGTGCTCACTGCTCATCTCTTGATAACGCTTTCTTGGCAAACCTTGTGGCTCTAAAGCATAAGCCGGTGGCGGTGGAGCTTATGGACTCTAATATCCTGGAACTTAGTAAGTCTAATATCACTCAAAGCAGAAACAGATTTTTTATTCTTGGCAATCCGGCTGCCATTCTTGTTATTGAGTTTGCCTCCCATTGCAGGGAAGATCTTGATATGGTTGTAGATAGTGCGGCTGCTGATGTTATTGCAAGTGGGTTTGTTTATGACTGCTCAAGGGTTTATGGCCCGGATATCTCTCGTGTTTGGGAGCTGAGAAAGTCGGGATTGGGTCTGCTTAGTTCTATGTCCGGAGATACAAAGCCGGTGTCTGTGATAGAGGATACTGCTGTGGCTCCGTCTCGTCTACCTGCTTATATGGCAGATTTTAACCGTCTTCTGGAGAGGTACTCTCTAAAATGTGTTTTTCATGCTCATATTGGCACCGGCGAGCTCCATCTGAGACCTCTTCTGAATCTGAAAAAATCTGAGGATGTTGCTCTTTTCCGTGAACTGGCCAGGGAGAGTGCTCTTCTTGTAAAGAGTCACCGTGGTTCTCTAAGTGGAGAGCATGGAGATGGTCGTCTAAGGGGAGAGTTTATTCCCCTTATGTATGGAGATTTTCTGTATGGTGTTATGGTGGAGGTAAAGAGACTCTTCGATCCTCTCTCTATCTTTAATCCGGGGAAGATTACAGATACTCCTCCAATGAACAGCTCTTTGAGGTATATTCCGGATGCTCCTGTCAAAGAGTACGACACATATTTTGATTTTTCAGATCAAGGGGGGTGGATAAGGGCAGTTGAGCAGTGTAATGGTTCGGGGGATTGCAGAAAGTCGGTACTTTTCGGGGGCACAATGTGTCCAAGTTTTCGGATTACCGGAATGGAGGAGGACTCGACCAGAGGGCGTTCCAATACTCTAAGGGAGCTACTCACCACGCCCCGTTCAAAGAGGGTCTTTGATCAGCCGGAGATTATGGCTGCGCTCGATTTATGTATCAGCTGTAAAGCGTGCAAGAGTGAGTGCCCTTCCAACGTAGATATGGCAAGGTATAAGGCAGAATTTCTACAACAAAACTATGATATACGCAGCTTTTTTAATTTAAAGGAGCTCCCTTTCCGCTCATTTATGGTCTCCAGAATGGCCCAAATTCAAAGCCTTGGCTCCATTATCCCAAATATCTACAATTTTTTTGCATCAAACGCCCTCTCATCCTCTCTAATCAAAAAGATACTCCGCTTCTCCCCCCTGCGCACCATCCCCCAACTCTCAAGAGTAACCCTTCGTCGCTACTTCGCACATCCGACATTATCACACAAAAGCGGTCTCACTCACAAAAAAAGAGTCTATCTCTTTGCAGATGAGTTTACAAACTACAACGAGGCCGAGGTTGGTATTGCATTTATTGATCTGCTTAGTTATCTGGGATACGAAGTTGTCATTCCTAAGCACTGCGAAAGTGGGAGGGCTGCTATATCAAAAGGGATGCTTAAAAGAGCTAAAGTGCTTGCCAACAAAAATGTTGCGGCTCTTAAAAATATTATCACCGAACAGAGTCCGTTGGTGGGCATCGAACCATCTGCACTACTCTCATTTTGCGATGAGTATCCAGACCTAGTATCAGATGATCTAAGGGCAGATGCAAAGCTATTATCTAAAAATTGTTTGCTCTACGACCAATTCATAATGAGAGAGTTTGATGCCGGGAATATTGAGCGATCACTCTTCACTGACTCCCCTTTGGATATAATCCTCCACGGCCATTGTCACCAGAAGTCCCTTGCCAGCGTCGAAGCATCTGCAAGGATGCTCTCTATTCCGCTTAATTACAGGGTGGTGACACTACCAACCGGATGTTGCGGTATGGCCGGATCTTTCGGTTACGAGAGGGAGCACTTCGAATTCTCTATGCAGATAGGCGAACAGAGACTCTTCCCTCTGGTAAGATCTGCCTCCGGCCAAACTGCAATCTGCGCACCCGGCACATCTTGCCGCCAGCAAATCCTGGACGGAACAGGCCGAATAGCAAAACACCCCATACAGATTCTGTATGAGGCGTTGCGTAAACGTTGATCTTTAAGGATTTTATCTCTGGTTTTATCTTTTGGAGTTTTTCTCCTCCACAATTACATTCCCCTCTTGATGCCTAAATCCATCTTTGTTTCTTGGACCATCACCGTTCTTCAAACCATGACCGTTTCCCTCTCTGTTACCTGGTTGATGTTTGTATCCATCTTTGTTTCTTGGACCCTCTCCATTCATCAGTCCGTGACCGTTGCCTTCTCTGTTTCCCGCCTGGTGCTTATATCCATCTTTGTTTCTTGGACCATCACCGTTCTTCAACCCATGACCGTTTCCTTCTCTATCTCCCCTTTTACTTCTAAGCCCCTGACCATCTCTCAAACCACCTCTAAGACCACTGCCATCCATAAGCCCCTTGCCTGTTCCAATAGTGCAGCTCCCCTTTTCAAAGCTATCGCAGATTCCGTTCTTATCTGCATCTACAAAGCAACTTTTATTGGTCTGTTCCGCACTCCTCTTTACAATGTTTTCCTGTGCTGCCGCAAACGTTGTCGATGCTGCCAATGCAAGTCCTATTAATACAATTCTTGTTTTCATACTCTTTTAATTTTAACTTTAATTATAAATTGTTTCCGTATATAAGACATCTGTATTCCAATTTTCCTACGAAACACCTTGGCAAGAAAGGAGAGACCTTGGCAAGGGTTGTGGACCTTAAAGCCGTTTGTGGCTAAATGGAGTTATTTCCCGGGTTTTTTCGGTTATTTCCCGCTCATAGCTGCCCGCCTTTTATGTGGCGGCAGCTGCGAGAATAACCGAAACCCGAGAATAACTCTGCCAAAGACATCTCAGAGCTGAAAATTTTAGCGACCATTAATTCATTTCCCCAGCAATTCTCGCAACAGGAACGCCACTCTCCCCACGGGCTGAATAATAAACCCTTAGCACAAGTAGGGCATACTCAGCCGCAAGGAGCGAACTTGTGAGCGGATGAGGATGGACGTTGCCCGTTGTGCTAAGGGGTTTATAAGCCCGTAACGTGTAGTAGAAGCGTTACTGCTGTGAGAATTTGCGATCAGAGGATGGACGTTGCCCGATGTGCGGAGATTTGAGCAGGCCCGCAACGTAGCACAGAAGCAAATAGGTAAGAATTTTC
>JAUYTB010000070.1 GCA_030695305.1 Bacteroidales bacterium | reverse complement strand
AAAATTGTAGGTAAACATGAAGTAAACGTTATGGCTGCTCACGAGAGCTATCATAACCAGTACAAATATCTCTATGGCTTCCGTCAGGGTGAGATTATCCCGGGAAATACAGAGCTTATCAACTTTACAACTACAAACAGTTTGTATTCATATCTTGATAACCACAATGTTGAGGGCTTCCTTGCAAGAGGTACATACTCATACGATAATGGCAGATACACTGCTGAGGCCTCTTATAGAAGAGATGGTTCATCAAAATTTGAGAGTGCAGTAAGATGGGGTGACTTCTGGTCTGTTGGTGCCGGTTGGAGAGTAGATAAGGAGAACTTTATGTCTGGCCAAAATTGGGTTGATTTCCTTAAACTAAGAGCTTCCCACGGTCTTAATGGTAATGACGGAGGAATCAGCTACTACGCTTGGCAGGTACTATACAGCTACCGTAACAATGCAGCTGAGCCCGGCTATATTCAGGATACAGCTCCTGGTAACCCGTTCTTAAAATGGGAGACATCTGTTCAGACAGATATAGGTTTGGATTTTACTCTCTTCAATAACAGATTAAGAGGTACCGTTGACTGGTTTAACAAAGAGTCTAAAGATTTGATTTTCTCACTTCCGCTGGCCCCTTCTACCGGTTATACTGCACAGGACAGAAATATCGGAAGTGTTTACAACCGCGGATGGGAGCTCGATCTTACTGCAGGAATTGTAGATACCAAGAACTTCAGTTTCAGTCTTAATATGAATGCCACCACTTACAAAAACGTTATCAAGAGACTACCGGACGAAAACCGTGAGCTTGGTATAATCTCGGGAAGCTACAAACGTGTAGAGGGTGGCTCTATCTATGACTACTGGTTACGTCAGTGGTATGGCGTTGACCCATCTAACGGTAATGCACTTTATCTGTTCAATGATGCAAAGGATGATGCAGGAAACTATATCACTGTATGGACTGATGCCGATTGTAAAACTCTTGCAGATGGTACTTTGGTTACAAGCAACCAGGCAAAAGCAAAATATGACTGGTCTGGCTCTAGTATCCCTGATGTTTTTGGCTCAATAACCCCTATGTTCAAGATCTACGGTATTGATATCTCACTTCAGTTCAACTACTCAATCGGTGGAATGGCAAATGACAATAACTATGCTGCGCTTATGTCAACAGGTGGAATGGGAACTGCAAAACATGTGGATATTCTGGACAGATGGACTACAGAGGGTCAGATTACAAATGTTCCTAAGATGCATAACGGTCAGACAACTAACTATAATGCAGCGTCCAACAGATGGCTTGTAAGCTCTACTT
>JAUYTB010000062.1 GCA_030695305.1 Bacteroidales bacterium | reverse complement strand
GTGGTAATTGGTTTGGTCCGCTTTAATTTTGGGTGCAATTTCTACAATTGTCCTGAGAACTCCCTCTGCCCACCTGTCCATCAAGGGGGACTCTCCTGTATTTGTCAGATATTGCTCTATTACATGAATATATGTGTCTGCTAAACCGCATGATATCTGAAACTCTGGCAGAGAGTAAGTTGTCTCAGGATCTAGAATTGAGAATTGCGGAGTCTGAGAATAAAATGCAAATTTCTCCTTTGTCTCTCTTTTTGAGATAACAGCTCCCTTATTCATCTCTGAACCAGTTGCAGGAAGTGTTAAAACCGAAGAATATGGCACCATAGTACCGCTGGTATAGTCCCTCTTTAGTACTATCTCCCAAGGATCTCCGTCATATGGAATACCTGCTGCAATTAATTTTGAACCGTCAATTACCGAACCACCGCCAACGGCCAGTACATAGTTGCAACTCTTCTCTTTACCCAATTTAATTGCTTCGTTAAGAGTCTCTACGGTCGGGTTGGGTTCTATACCCCAAAATTCAAAGTGGATATGATTTTTGAGCGCATCTTTTATTTGATTGTAAACGCCGTTAGATTTGACGCTGCCGCCACCGAAAGTTACCAATACTCTTCTATCTGCCGGAATTTCACCTGCAAGTGACGAAATGGTTCCTTTGCCAAAAATTAGCTTTGTGGGATTATGAAATATGAAATTGTTCATGTTGTATCTTTTTATTTGAATGAAACTCCAACAAATTTACAACAAAAAAGCAATACTTCACTGGGAATACCCTTTAAAAAGAAAACTGCTTCCGAGCAGAAGCAGTTTTCTTTTGTAAAAAGTGTGGTCCCGGTGGGGATCGAACCCACGACCCCAACATTAAGAGTGTCGTGCTCTACCAACTGAGCTACAGAACCAATTTCATTATTTTGCAAATGGAGTGCAAATGTAGAAAAAAAACTCTGTCGATGTTCTTTTAGCGATACTATTTCGAATCCTTTTTTAGAATATCCCTTATTTCTGTTAACAACTGAATATCTGCAGTTGGAGGTGGAGGAGTCGCCGGTGCCTGTTCCTCAATCTTTTTGCGGTTTAGATTATTCATCACTTTTATCATTGCAAAGATTGAGAATGCAATAATGATAAAATCAAAAACTACCTGTATAAAATTCCCATAATTTATTGTTACTGCAGGGTTTACAACCTGACCAACAGCGTCCAGAATCTCTTGTTTAATAGTAATCTTAAGATCTGTGAAATTTACGCCGCCAATAAGTATTCCAAGAGGTGGCATAATAACATCAGAGACAAATGATGAGACTATTTTTCCAAAGGCACCCCCGATTATGATACCTACAGCCATGTCAACAACATTGCCTCTCATGGCAAACTGTTTAAATTCGTCTAATAATTTCATTGTTAGAAAGTTTAGTTAAGATTTATTTAATATTAATTATAAACAGACAAGCTAATTAATTCAAAATTAACAAATAATTGGCTACTTTTGAGCAAATTTTTCTATTATGGAATGGTTAAAAACTCTTTTTACAAATGAGAGTGTTGCACAATCTGTTGTTATTCTTGCCGCAGTTATATCTGTAGGGATACTTCTGTCAAAAATCAAGATAGCAAACATCTCTTTTGGTATTACATGGATTCTCTTTGCCGGAATAGCTTTCAGCCATTTCGGTCTAAAAATCAATTCACAAATGCTCCATTTTGTTAAAGAGTTTGGTCTGATTCTATTTGTATATTCAATAGGACTCCAGGTTGGTCCGGGATTTTTTTCATCTTTCAAGAAAGGGGGAATTAAACTAAATCTGCTTGCAACCTCTATCGTTTTACTAGGTGTCATAACAACTGTAATACTCCATTTTATTACAGCTCTTCCAATATCTACAATGGTAGGAATTCTCTCCGGGGCTATAACAAACACACCTGGCTTGGGAGCTGCACAGCAGACGTATCTGGATGTTAACGGAGTAGGAGATCCGTCCATAGCAATGGGATATGCTGTTGCCTATCCATTAGGTGTTTTGGGTATAATCACCTCAATAGTACTAGTAAGGTCAATTTTTAAAATAAATCTTAAAAAAGAGCTGGAGAAGATTGAGGAGCAAAACAGAGAGAATCCAAATGAGACCATAAAACTCTCAATATATATTAATAACCCCTCAATATATGGTAAAAAAATTGAGAATATTAAAAAATTATTAGATAGAAGCTTTGTTATCTCCAGAGTTAAAAAAAGTAACGGAGAGATAACAATAGCAGGAGCCGGAACTGTTCTTGACAAGGGTTTTGTGGTATTGGTTATTCTTCAGAAGAAAGATCGTGATTCTGTTGTTGCATTTCTTGGTAACGAGATTGTTGTGAGTGATAATGAATGGAATATAGATGACCTTAAGGTAATGCCTAAAAGGGTTATGGTTACAAAAGATCAGGTTAACGGCAAGAGTCTTTCCGATCTTAAACTAGGGCGTGCTTTTGGGATAACAGTTACACGAATCAACAGGGCCGGGGTAGATCTGGTTGCCAAACCAGATTTAAAACTGCAAATAGGAGACAGATTAACCGTGATTGGAACAGAGGATAGCATAGAGGCGGCTGCCCGTCTTTTAGGTAACTCAATGCACCGCCTGCGCGAACCAAACCTGGCTGCAATATTTTTAGGGATAGTAATTGGGATCATTCTTGGGTCAATACCTTTTTTTATTCCGGGAATCCCTCAGCCAGTTAAACTGGGTCTAGCCGGAGGACCGCTGATTATTGCAATCTTGATGAGCAGATTCGGTCCAAAATTCAAGCTTGTTACATATACCACAATGAGTGCCAATCTTATGCTAAGAGAGGTTGGGATATCGCTCTTCCTTGCCTGCGTAGGGCTCGATGCCGGTGGATCTTTTGTGGATACTATAATAAATAGGGGTGGAGCTGTTTGGATTCTCTATGGTGCTATAATAACATTATTTCCATTGCTTATTGTTGGAATAATATCCAGATGGTACTTTAAACTCAACTATTTTACCCTTATGGGACTTATGGCCGGAAGTACAACAGACCCGCCTGCACTTGCCTACTCAAATAGTGCCGCAGGTAACGATCTTCCGGCTGTAAGCTACGCAACTGTGTATCCGCTTACTATGTTTCTCAGGGTACTAACGGCACAGCTGCTTATTCTCTTTTTCTAAAAAATTATCTTGAAATAATTTAAATTATTACATTTGCAATCCCTAAGCGAGAAGTTATGCCCGGATGGCGGAATTGGTAGACGCGCTGGTTTCAGGGACCAGTGTCCGTAGGATGTGCAGGTTCGATCCCTGTTCCGGGTACAAGAGTAAAAATCAAATTATTGAAATTCAATAATTTGGTTTTTTTGTTTTTAATACACGTCCGCAGTACGTCCGCATTAATAGAAAAGAATAAAAAAAGCGTTGAATTTAATTACCCAACGCTTTAATTGCTTAAAATTATCGTCTGACTTTCGTCATCTGACAATACAAATTTATATAAAAATATCGAATTCTCTAAAACATATGTAAATTATAACTTAAGCTAAGCCCGATGCTGGGGGTTGGTTTTATTGCATTGTTTTGGATTGAGAAGCCATAGCCGGCATGAATTCCAATTCCCCACCGGTCTCGTTTCTGCTTTGTCCGGATGGTTGTGGAAGTGATTATTTGCTGGTTGTTCCGGAATATGTGAATGCTGTCCAGTTGCGGACGGTACCCGGAAATCCATGCCCGGTAGTTCTCTTCGTGATAGATTTTTTGTTCCCTGGGAAGTTTGAGGTATACGGTGTCTTTTATCCAGATGGTCTCTTTTACCTGGACAAGGATCGTGTCAATGTTTCGTATTATTACAGGTGCCGGCTTGTTTATACGGATGGTATCGCGTAGATATAGCGTATCGATCTTAGTGATTGCTTCCGAAATGCGGCCATTGTCTCTTGAGCACTGGATGGTGCTATTGATACCGATGGTACACAGAACCGCAAAAATTGCAATTAAAATGTTGCTGATGAATTGTCTTATGCGGTCTAATGAAATCATAGTTGTGCCTCCTTGTATGATTTGTTATATAGAATCTGGTATCGTTGATGCCCATGAGCTTTAAAAGATAGATGAAGTAGTGAATCGTGAAGAATCATCTGATCAAAAGGGAGTTTGTGTCTTAGTACAACTTGTGCAAGAAACAACACTTCCAGGGCACCTCCACAATGAATATCTACAGCTTCACCTGCTAAATGTTGGGAGTTTTTTGCACCTCCAATTGCTTTGTTTAATGTATGACATCTATATCCGCTTGTTATAATTATAGGTCGTTGAATTATTTTCCTCAAAGGTTCCAGGAGATTTAACACAAGGAGCCTAATACTGAAACGTATTTTGTCGGAAGGGATTTGATTGTCGATACCGAGTTCATTCGCTTTCTGGCTGAATTCAAACTCTTCATAATTAAAATGTCTGGATATTGGTGTTTTCATTTTTTCTGTTCCCGGTCAATTATTTGTTTTATCTCTATTGTGTCGCCAAATGGAGGTACCCTATTGATGCATTGAGTAACATGGCAACGCATTAAATTTGATACTGCAAAGTTTGTATTAGCCATGTCGAGTTGTGTCCGTAACTCTGTGTTTGTATCATAGAGTTTTTCAATCTTTTCTGTAGCTGCTTCATACTTTTGATTAAGTGTAGTGAGATCACGCTCTTTCTGCGCAACTATTAGTTGCCATTGCTCATTGACTTTCTCTGTGTTGGCCACCTGGGCAGCAGCTTTCTTTTCAATGATCAGAAATATTGCAACAAATCCTCCGGTGCCTAACAATGATGCAATCAATTGGATTATCAATTCTGGTGTCATATCGATTAGTTTAAGTAAAAATCCCTGCATTGCATCTCTACAAGGCAGGGATTGGAAAGAATGGGATTAGGATAAGTTGGGGGGTGAAAGTTCAATACTATTCAGTCAATGTAGCCAGTCCCATCATCTCGCCGGATCTCTCTCCTGTAGCGGTGTTTACATAAAACCACTTTACGAACACTTTCGAGTGGGTAGCTGATGGAGCTCCATACTTAGCATCATAGGAAGTTTTGAGAGCTATGGCTGTTGTTACAGGGGTTTGAGGCAGGGCGATAATGGCTGCTTTGGCATAAGCATCGCTGATCCCGTTTGATTGGGGCATTGATGCTTTGATGATGAGCTTAAGGTCGGAAACATCATCGGGTATACTAGCGAGTGTAATGGTGAAGGCACTGGCAGTAAGGGATAAAGTGGCATTGGAAGGAGAGGGGACACCGGAAAGAACAGGTGGTGTAACCAGAGCCGTACCTCCACTAGCTACAACCCAATGGTTTAGACGGAGATAAAGGTTCAAACCTGATATTTTGGCTTTTGATCCAAGGATAGATTTGCCCGCTTGAGTTTGAGCGAGAGAATTCCAGGCGGCAATCTGTGCCTGAGTAAGAGATTTAAAGCTTTTGGCAAGTTGGCTGAAGATGGTTTTGATGTCACCTTGTGAAGCAGAGTTTGAAGAGTTGGAATAACTCTTATTCCTGATGTATTTGCGACCACGACTCTTAGCTGCGGTCACGCCTTTTGCAGTTCCTGCAAATTCATCAAAGGCAATGGATGGTGTGTACTTCATGCAGATTTTGTATTAAGAGGTTAATTTATAACAAATATAATAAATATTTTAAAATACAAATAACTAAGTAATTAAAAAGTGTAATATAAAGTAATACTTTAAATAGAATTAATTTAATTGCGGACTGCAAAAAAGTTGAAGAAAGAACGACTTCCACCTATGCGGGAGGTATTATCCGGATAGCTAAAAGTCAAATTGCCGTTTTCGAAAGTTCCGACAGTAATCTTCGTACCCATCGTATTACTGTACATGTCATCATTAACGATTAGAGGAATCTCTACATTCACATCAGTTGCAAAATCTGATAATTGCAGAGTAAAAGGACCTTGTCCGTCGGCAATAGATAGAGGAAAGGAATCAAATACAGCCACAAAGAAAACATAATCTACTGTTTCCACATAAGCGTAATGTTTAAACATGAACAGATTGTCGGGGTTAAGAATGGATAAAGATTTATTCGATGTTTGTGTGAAATCACCCCGGTAGCCTCTAGTAACAAAGGCAGAATTGATATAGATTTCATAATTGCCATAAGAATCCCATTCTGTGAGTTTTTCAATACAAAGCTTGTTGTTTTCAATCCAGCAGTGTAAAACGGTCCCATAACGATATATTGGTGCATTGGAGACAAGTATGGCGGTTGATATTGCACTTTTAATCATTGCAAAGTTAGAAGGAAGATCAAGCTCCAGTCTTGTAGCTGCAATATAAGCCGAGTTGGTAGGATCAACGGCTATTTTTCCATTGAGGACACAGATACCTTTACTTTGGTAATCCTTGAGTGTTACGCTACCTCCCCCGAAATTATTGAAGTTTAGTGTTATCATAATATTAAAATGCTATTCAGTTATGTAATAGGTTCCAAAAGTCGCAAAATGGTCAGGTAAGACTCCAGAACGACAAGAAAAATTAATCTGTTTTTGGAAGCTGTTTCGAATCAGTACTTCAGTACAATGAATCTCATAATTCATTTCTGCTGTTCCTCTAGAATACTGATAGGAACGCTCAAATTCAAAGACACTCAACAATCCATTATGAAGAAATTCGCAACCTGTCGTCAACTCCTTCAGAAATCTTATTGTAATTTCATTGGAAGTGATCTTTGAACCAGGAGACATCTCGTAATCGAAATACTCGCATAAGGACTCTTCGTTTGTTGTTTCAATCTGATCAATGGTTATTTTAGCACGAGGTTTATACGGAATATTAAGTTCTAGGGAAGCCTCTTGAGCTTCTCTGACAATTAGTGTGTAGTTTTTAATATAACCACAATCTGAGTCTATCCAGCATATTTTTATAAAGACTTTCTGGCCTATTGTCAATGGAGATCCGAATTTCTCTATAAAGGCTTTAGTTAGGTCAATATCACCCCAATCTGTTGTCGGAATTATGGCTACCAGGACAGTCTTATCCCAACATCTGTTTTCTGCCGGGCTTTGGGCAGGATACATCTCAACATACAGTACTTCATTTTTATTCGCTCTTTCTCCCAGACCTGTAAATACAATGTATTCAGGTGAAAGCCACCAATCATCTAGTCTTATATAATCAGATGGTCTTAGGTGCGAAGGTGCTATTGCAGTCTGGGGTTTCCCACAAATTTTACGGTAAGAATTGATTGCAACAAAAAGATTGTGACCGGTTATGGAAGCTTTTCCTGTAGATGTGTGATAGGAACCTAGGTTTTTTGCCAATGAAATCCAACCTTGGCGTTCCTCTTCTGTTACCTTTGAATAACCTCGAGTAGTGTCGGCAAATCGACAACGAGTTGCAGCCTGATAAGTTGTTTTTTTCTTTGAATGTTTTGTCCTGGTAGAGAGGTATGTATTGTCGCCCGTCTTTCGGGCAGTGACATTACCGGCTGAGCCGGAGAAGTCGTTAAAAGCAATAGAAGGTAATATTTTCATAATATTGCAGTATTTATTAAAGTATAAAACATTAATATACTGCAAATATAATAACTTTATCTAAAGTAAAGAATTAAGTAAATATTAATTTATAAAGAAAATGAGCAAGATAGCTTGTGATGATAATTGCGAAACCCAGTTAACGAGTCAATAAGCAAATATCTGATGTGCAGGGTGTACTCCGGAAGATCTAAACCCCAAACTGACCGATAGTTTTTAATGTCGAAAAGAATTATGCGTGGAGAAAGAGGATCTGGAGACGCATCAACCGACAAATAATTACGAAGTTTTCCAGGATGGCACCCCCTCCCGGGCTTTACCAACTGAATCTTCCCAAGAGTTTTGTATCTCATAGGGTTGTCGGAGCAACCAACAAAAAGGGAAAAACGCAGTATTAGATTTGTATTTCCTACAACCTCAGCTGAGACAAATTCAGCATAAAAGGGAGGGAATTTCTCAAAATTTGTCGGTACCGGTATGTGTTCGTTACCTAAAGTTGCAAAACCATGGTAAGCCGATACAAACAGATTGTATCCACTAATATGATTCTCATTCAAGAAAGGAGGCCGGCGTGCTACTACATCCTTTGCATATACTGACCATTGCAGCTGCTCCTCTTGAGTCAAAGTACGCCAGGATGCCAGTGCGCGAAGATGCACCGACTGATGTTCCATTTGTCTCATTGTCCCGGGAAACACCGGTGTTGGTTTAGAGCGCCAATAGCATTTTCCATTCCGGTGATAGAATGTGATATTTCCTACTGAGGACCAGCAGTCAGAAAATTTGATATTGGGATCATATATTGGCATTGACTCCAGGGTGTTTACAAGTTACAAGTCTTAAACACAAGTTTTACTTGTGTATTATTGCAAAGTTAAGAAATCAAAGCCGTAAATTATAATTGTTTACAGACTTGGCCACACCTTATATTTTAATATTTCCGGAAAAAAGAAAAAGAAAGAAAAAAACAGAAAAAAAAGAAAGAAAAATAAAAAAGGACTGCTTTTTTGCCCCAGGGCATGAACATGTCAAGGCTGAGCCGATAAAAATACTACTCGGAGGGAGCGCAGCGATCAGAGAGTGGAGATTTTTATCGAGCGAACCCGTAGGGCTGAAAGGCCTTGACAAGGAACTGCCCGGGGGCTTCCTTTGCAGTCTTTTTTATTTTTTTACTAAATTGAATCGCGAGTGTGCGACTGGAGCAGAGCGGAAGGAGCTCTCTCGCTTTTACTTGAGGGCGTATGTGTGGTTGGAGTGGAACGTAGTGGAATGAGAACCCAGACATAGCCATACCTCTCTCTCCTCTGTGGCGGCGGTGCCGGCACTGGGGAGGTTTAAGCGTGCTAGATTGGATATGTGTAGTTTGGTATCCCGGAGGTCGCGGAAGCAACGTAGTGGCTGTAGCGCACACCAGAGGGATACAAAACGGAACATTTCAAGTTCGATTGATATTTTAAAAGTCGCTGCGAAGCAGCGTGGACACTTTACCGCTCTCTCCTCTGTGGCGGCGAAGCCGGCACTGGGGAGGTTTCTATGCACAATGAGTAGTTAGAAATGCTGCGGAATATAGCATTTAGTAAGGAAGTGAGCTTGCGAACATACTTGCTTAATGCTGTATTCTCGCTTCATCTGTCTTTAGTGAACGCTTCTGCCCATTAGCGGAGCGGTGGGCAGGTATTAAATGGGCGGACGTGAGGGAGCAACTTCTAAAATCAGCCGGAGGCTGTGTGATGTGTGCGGCTGTGCCGCCCCTCTCTCCTCTGTGAAAATATGAGAAAATGGGGAGCAGGCCTCAAGCCTGCGGATTTGCTCATATTTGAACAGAGGGTGGCCGCCCCTATTTACACATAATATGGGTTGTGATTGAGTGGAGCGTGCGGAATGAAAGCACAACTAAGCTCATATTATGTTAAATAGGGGCGGCTTTATTGAGGGCAGAACGAAGTGGTGCCCGAATAATAAAAAAAGATGGATAGAAATGGACACTCTTTCGAAAGTGTGTCCGGAGAAAGGGGCTGTTGTATATGGTCTATATTATTGATAGATAAGTTTCGATTTAGAAGTGTGTTCATTTCTATTCCAGCTTATGAGCGAAGCGAATACCGCTTTTTATATCTGGAGCGTAAAGAGTTTGTTGACTGGAATGGAGCGATAGCGGAATGGAGGACAACAATCTCTTAGCGGAAGTAAACTCAAGGTTAGTGATTCGAATGGAGCGGAACTTGTGGAGCGGAGAGAGAATGACTAACACATATTTGATATTTGGCACTTTACGAATGATAAGGTTATTTTTTTATTAAATTTACCGGCGGTTTGAATATTCGGCAGAAATACCTAGACTGCCCTGCAAGTTTATAATGTGGAGGGCTGGGGAAAAAAAATAATATTAATGGAATCTATACCCCCAAATTATGAGTGTATAGACAATTGAATATATAACCAAGTTGGGGGTAATTTTAAACAACAGACAGCATAAATGGAATATTTGAATGAACTAGAAATTAACTATCCTGACATTGTTAGAGTTGCAATGATTCCAATGATAATTGCAATATTAGCAATTGCTCTTCCATTGTTAATTCAGACTATTAGTAGAATAGAAGACAAATACAACTCTACTAAGTTGATTGTTGTATTCAAAAAGGAACCCATTTATAAAATATTTTGGATAATCCTGTTCCTATCAGTTTTATCTTTTATTTGTTGGGTATTGCAGTTACCAAGAATGGCTGACTTTGGAGTATTTAATGGCATTGTAGATAACTCATCGTTCCTTTTTATTACAATAAGCACAATACTTTTAATTATATCAACACTAAGACTTTTTGGTTTAATATTATCATATTATCAAACTGAAAAATTACTCAACCGACTCAC
>JAUYTB010000059.1 GCA_030695305.1 Bacteroidales bacterium | reverse complement strand
TAGTATTACTGAAACTCTTTCTTACCCTTTCTGATTCCTGTTCTGTCACAAATGGCAATCCGGTAAAGAACTCCCTGTAACTTGTTCCACCTCCAACATTTTCGCGATAGTTCACGTTGTAATTGGCAAAAAGGTTCATCCGCTGAAGGCGGTAATTTGCACTAATACCTAATCCTCCCTGAAGCGGATAACCTGCACTGACATCTATTGAACCATTGAAGCCAACGCGTCTGTCTTTTTTTAACACAATGTTTATGATGCCTGATGTGCCTTCGGCATCATATCGTACGGAAGGATTGGTTATAATTTCGATGCGTTCAATCATATCAGCCTGAATACTCCGTAAAGCATTGCGGCTGCTAACTCCGGCCAGACCCGAAACTTTTCCGTCAATAAGAATGCGTACACCTTCGTCCCCTCTAAGACTTACGTTTCCATCTATATCAACTGTCACCGATGGAATGTTTTCGAGAACTTCAATGGCATTGCCAGCTTTGGATGAAATATCCTTGCCAATATTGAAAACCCTTTTGTCAAGGGTCATCTCAACAGTTGAGCGTTCGGCAATGACCTCAAACTCATCGAGTAAAGCACTGTCCGGAGATATTAATAACTCACCTAAATCCCGGGACATTTTACCTCTGCCAACAACAACATCATTCATGGTGATACTTCCATATGCAAGAAATTGCACGGTGATATAATATTTACCGGGCTTAAGTTTTATATCAAATTCACCATTGGCACCGCTTATAGAGCCTGCAACAAAAGATGAATCGGCTTGGTTGTATACCATCACAGTTGCATACTCAAGCGCCTGTTTATTGCTCTTATCCAAAACTTTGCCCTTAATGCCGCTGTCGATATCAGAAGGTGGTTTGATTTCGTTGGCGAAAATCTGAATGCCGGATAAAAGCAACAAAAGAATTAGAAATTTTCTGAAAATGTACATAAGATTGAATGAATTTTTAGTATTACAAAGACAAATCAGGTGCCTGTTTGTTCAATGTACATTTAACATTGAACCGGGCAGAATTATTCCTGAAAGAAAAACTTTCTTATTTATTATTTGTTAAAAAAAGTGAAAAGGCCAAAGGTCATTTCCGAACCTATTGCGGGTCAACATCAATTTGGAGCCGAACTGATTTGTTTTGCTGAACTGATTGGAAAAGACTGATTTTCTCACTCACTAAATCTTTAACG
>JAUYTB010000058.1 GCA_030695305.1 Bacteroidales bacterium | reverse complement strand
GCATAAGCTCTTATATAATAGAGCTTTCCCGGCTCCAATCCGGTTAAGGAGCTGGTGTAACTCCCTATACCTGTTCCATCTGAGGTTTTAGAATTATCAACTGTTGGATTCTGTGTAGTGCTCCAGCAAACACCTCTCGAGATGACTGATGCTCCCCCATCTATAGTGATATTTCCCCCGCTTGTTGCCTCTCTCTCTCCAATTTCGGTTGCAGAAATTGTAGTTAGTGAAGGGGTGGTGGTTATTGTGGAGATAGTCATCTGTGCTGAGTATGCAGTTCCTACACTATTAGTAGCGTATGCTCTTGCATAATATGTTGTACCAGGAGAGAGTCCTGTTATAGTACTTGTATAGCTGCCAATTCCTGTGCCGTCGGAAGTTTTGTTATCTGCTATAGTTGGCTCTTGATTTTTACTCCAACATACGCCTCGCGAGGTTACCGTTGCTCCCCCATCTGCGGTAATCAATGCTCCGCATGTTGCCATTGTATCCTTTACCACCATCACTGTGTTCATAGTAAAGAGCGGCAGTTGTGAGAGAGTCAAAAACTGAATCTGCTTACCATATGATGTGCCCATTGAGTTTACAGCATATGCTTTTACATAGTAGGTAGTTGCCGGCAACAAACCTGTTAAACTGCTACTGAATATTCCACCGCCTTTTCCATCAACTGTCTTGTTGTCGGCTGTTGTCGGCTCTTGATTTGTACTCCAACAGACACCACGCGAAATCACTTCTGCACCACCGTCATTTGTTATATTTCCCCCGCTTGTAGCCGACACAGAGGTTATTTCTGTTGTTACAACTGTGCTCAGCTGAGGTAGCTCTATCTTAATATCTTTAGAACAGCTGCATATTATAGCAATTACTGCTCCTATAAGGAACAACGAAAATGTCCGTAGAGCTTTTTTCTTTTCCATGACTGTTTAATTAGTTTCTATTCAAGCGATTCCAAAGTTAAATAATTTTTTATACTAAATGCAAGAATTAATATAAAAAATAACCAGGGATTACCTCGCTATCGCTCGGTGATCCCTGGTGGGGGGTCTATATATCTTTGATTTAAGAGAAAGTAGGTGCTTAAATCAATTTGCATAATGTATTTATGTTTGTTAATTTTAGCAAGAACGATTTAGATAAATGGATTTAGAAACTGATTATAAATTATCCCAAAGGATTTTACCATGTTGAAATATACCCTGTCAATTTAGATAACATTTATTAATTTCAATCTGAATACTATGAATAATAATTTATTAAAAACAATTATTGTTGTTGCCTTTATAACAATAATGACGACCGTTATTTATGCTTTCAATCGGTATGAAACTACTTTAGAATCAGATGTTGCCTACACCATTGAATTTGACGAATGTATTGGATGTGGAGCTTGCACATAGCATGGTACAGCATTGGTTGCTGTATCAGGTTATTCTCAAAATGATGTTGCTGTATGGACAAGTACTTACACAAGAATGGAGGGTAATGCTCGAGATCACCTTTTAAAAACAGCTCCTCAAACAGAACTTGATCTGGCCGAAGAAGCGAAGGATCAATGTACCGTTGGAGCTATTTATTAATAAATTATATAAGTTAAATTGATAGGGTATATTTTTAAAAATTCTAAATTGATGTAATTATGAAATATTTATATTTATTTGTTTTAATAGGAATCCTTTTCTCATGTAATGGCAAACAAAGAGATATGAAGTTGTCCAATCCTAAATACAGTGTTATTGATGTAGGAAGTAGTGTTGGTAAAGGAAGGGTTGTAAATCTTTCGGAGATTGCTTCCGATATAAAATATATCCCACTGGAGACAGATAGTAATTCCCTGGTAGGTTCTTCTCCACTAGTGTTTTTTGAAAACGAGAGGATATACATTAGTTTCTCTAAAATCATCAAGGTATTTGACAAAACGGGTAAATATCTCTTTACTTTTGACAGACATGGCAGAGGACCGGAAGAGTATCCGGCTTCAAGTTTGGTTGAAGTAGAACCTGGTTCAGGGAACTTTACAGTTCGCATTCCAAAAGGGGGCTATACGATTGTGAGAACTTATAACAGGGAGGGTGAGTTTATAAAGGATTTTACATTTCCAGGTATAACACGGATATTAAAAACAATAAAAATAAGTCCCAATCTTTACGTATCGCAATTTTCTCAAATAGCAAAAGAGGGGCAAGAATATATTGGTTTCTTTTATGATTCGCTTTCCACAATTGAGGGATATTTACCAACGCCAGTAGTAGAGAAAAACTATCATACAGAAGGCGACCGGATAATAAAAATTGGCAATAGGAGGATCTACTTGTCTGGCATCACGATACGTTCCTATTTGCACTCATTCCAGAACACCCCTAGGATTTACACATTGTTGGCAGATACCATTTATACATACAACAGAGAGAATGGATTTGTGCCTGTATATGCATTTGATTACGGAAAGTATATGAATGAAAAAGTATCTCTTTGGGATATAGGATCTGTATCAGGAAACTTTATAAACATTTCACCATGGTTGTACGTAGAAACCGACAATTTCCTTCTTTTGAATTTTATTTTGAGAGAATTTGCCCACGAGCCATTTGTTGGCAAGACCACCCTAAACATTGGAAAAATGCGGGAGAGGAGAGACGCATACGGGTTGTATAATAAGAAGAGTGGTGAATTTACACTGCTCAACCACCCTATTAAAGGGACCCCCGGATTCAAGGAAGATATTCTCAATGGACCACCTTTTATACCCCAGTATATGTCAGAAGACAATTATGCCGTTAATCTATAATATCCCAATGAACTTATAGACTATGTGGCGGAAAATCAAGTATCTGCTGGATTAAATAAAATAGCCGCTACTCTTAAGGAGTCAGATAATCCCGTAGTGATATTGGTAAAGCTAAAGTGATGATTTTTAGGATGGAGCTATTTTAGTAATGCAAAACAGATTTGTATTGAATTTTAGACTGGCTGGAAACCTTCGTGTAGATAGAGCTGTTTGCTTTGTAATTTAGGATTGCCTCGCTTACGCACGGCGTTCCCTGGTGGGGGGGCCATTCAAAGCAAAAAAACTTAAGGGCTTTGCCCCACTCCACCTTGGGATTACCTCGCTATCGCTCGGTGATCCCTGGTGGGGGGGCTCTAACAAAGCAAAAAAACTTAAGGGCTTTGCCCTTTTTTATTTGGGGCAGCCGCAGCAAATGCATTTGCATGCGGTCAGCCTCAAAATAAAAAAAAGCTGTGCTTAGCACAGCTTAAGTTTTTTTGCTTTGTGATTCGGTTGGGATTCGAACCCAAGACCCACAGCTTAGAAGGCTGTTGCTCTATCCAACTGAGCTACCGAACCCCTATCCTGTTTTTAACAGGGAGTGCAAAGATATAACTATTTTTTATTTATGCATAGCTTTAGATGCAATTTCTATTGCAAAGACAATAGATAATCCAATAAGGAAAAAAATCACTGCAAATAAAAGTTGTGGCGAAGCACCTGTAATTGATTCAAATTGTGACGGTAAGGCGGGATAATCAATGCCTTCAAATCTTTCGGATAGAATCTTCCATGGCCATACTTTAAGCAATGAGCCAATCATAAATCCGGCTAAAAGAGTAATTGTCTGTTTATAGTAACGCTTAAGCAGCCATGAGAGGAAGTGTGAGAATGATATTAACCCGATAACGGCTCCGGATAGGAATACCAATATTACCAATATATTAAACTCTTTAATCGCCTCCATCATAAACGCATACTTACCCATTAAAAGCAGAATAAAACTTCCCGATATACCCGGGAGTATCATGGCACATATTGCGATAGAGCCACATAAGAAGATAAACCACCACGCCTCTGTTGTCTCGCTTGGAGAGACCAAAGATATCCAGGCAGCAACTCCGACACCCACTAGAAGTGAGATGAAATAAGATACTCTCCATTTATCTATTCCCCTGAGAATAAATATTGCTGATGCCGCAATTAATCCCATAAAGAAAGACCATAGTGGTATAGGATGATTTACAAGCAGATACTGCATCAATCTTGCAAGAGTAAAAATACTCAAAAGGACTCCGCTAAAAACAGCAACAAGGAAATTACCGTTTATATGATTCCAGAACGACTTTATATCTCCCTTTAGAAGGAGTTTAACAGAATTGTAATCTATTGACTTTAATGAGTCTATCAGCTCCTGATAGATTCCTGTCATAAATGCAATTGTTCCTCCGGAAACGCCTGGCACTACATCTGCAGCACCCATTGCAATACCTTTGACTGCCGTTATTAAATATCTCTTCATCCCTGTTTTGTTCTCTTTTTAACCTTATTTATGTGCTTTGTAACGGAATCATCTCTTTTTAGCGAAGGAATTAGTTCAAAAAGTCTGGCAAGCCACACCTCGTCATAAGATAAAAGAATCTCCAGATATATAAACAGCAGCTCGTTCTCTTTGATATAGTATAAAGATGTTAAGTAGTACACAAGAAACTCAGGGTTCTTTGTTCTTTTGTATGACGCGAGAAGCTCTGTATAGAGAAAGTTGTAGTCGGTCTTCTCATCACCAATAATTTTTCTTAGCGATACTAATGCCTCAGAGCTATTGTGCTTTAACATAGATATGTAAGCTACTCCTGTGTTGGCATCGATACTCTCCATATCTGTTGAGAGAACCATTCTAAAAAAAGTAAGTGAATCGTCTAGTCTATCTTTTGCAAGATAGGCATCTGCAATACCTGTTAATGCAAAATTATTTCCCGGTTCTAGCTTAAGAAAACTGTTGAAGGTCTCTATGCCATCGTCATAATTGCCACCGTTGACAAGCAGAATAGCTTTATTGTAAAGGACAGATGAGTTATCCGGATTCAAAGCAATCGCGTAATCGAATGCCTCTAAAGCTTTTTTCATATTGAGTTCCCGGGCATGTATTGTCCCAACATTAAACCAAACGTTGTCGTTAAAAGGATCAATATCAAGATATTTTTCATAATAGACCAGGCTCTTTTCAAGCATATCAGAGCGCTCATAACAAAAAGCAAGATCGTTTATTATTTCGTAATTATCGGGAGCGGTTGACTCTGCTCTCTCAAGAAGTCTGATAGCACATTTAAAATTCCCAATATCGATAAAATCCTGAGCTGCTGTAAGTAGCATATCAAGGCTCTCATCTCCTGCAAGGGATAATGCACTCTCTATATACTCATTAGCAGTTGTAAAATCGCCCTTTTTGATATAGACCCGGGCAAGAAGAAAATGAATATCACTGTTACCAGAATCTATTGAAAATTGCTTATCTAAGATCTCCTTTGCTATATCCTGCTCTCTATTGACTATGAGCACATCTGCGTAACGAATTATTAGTTCCAGGGAGTATGGATGTTGATTATAACCCATTCTGGTTAAAGTATATACCATATCATCCTCCATCTCATCAATAAAACTATTGATAAGATGTTCAAACTCCTCTTCTGTAAATCTCATATCCTCCAGTGTTCCGGCTTCATATGCAGACTCACAACGAGAAATCAGATCTGAGAACTCATCCTCCTCGTCAAAATTTAAGAAATCATCACTGAACATTTATGCAGATCTTATTGATGTTAGATAATGTATAATAGAGTTAAGGAAATTTCTGCTACTGTTATCTTGTGTGTTCTCAAGAGAGAGATCATAAGGGCTGTTTTGATAATTACACCTGCCCACCCTGAATGATGCTCTTGAAGACCTTGTTATATAATCAAATGTAAAATTATACTCAGGAGAAAAGTCAATAAAGAGATTGAAATTATAATTTACAAACTCCTCTATCTTACTATATTTTGGCAAACCTATATGATTAACATCAAATCTGTTTAGCACAAAAATTCTATGATCAAGGAATTCTGTGGGATATGGGAACTTAGAAAAGTTGACAGCCACGGCAGAAAATTTTACACCCTTTTTATCAACAATCTCAATCAGACTCTTTATTGTATCTATAATATTCTCTTCATTAATATCAAAAATAATAGCAGCAGATCTTACATCAGGAAGAGAGAAGAATTTCACTACTCTCTCGTTATCAATCTTTTTGACTGCTCTTCTCTGTAATATCTCTTTATAAAACATATGAATATCCCCTATATATCCACGCAAAATTAACAAAAATCAAGCCAATGACAACCTCATAATGATATAAGAATATTTTTATCTTTGTATTTGGAGGAGTTTGAATATGAAAATAAATTACGATAGCACCCAAAAAACACTCTGCGATATATATGCTTCAAGCATAGAGAGATTTGCAGACAAAACAGCATTTTCTGTAATTAATTCAGAAATAGTAACATACAGAGACTTTGGAGAGAGTGTAGAGCAGCTTATCCAATTCATGATTGAGGCGGGTCTGGTAAAAGGAGATAAAGTTGCAATTCTAGGCGGGAACATGCCTAATTGGGCAGTATCCTACTTTGCAGTCACAACTTCTGCCATGATTGCTGTGCCTATCCTGCCCGATTTCACCGCCTTTGAGATAGTCAATATCATGGAACATTCAGAATGTAAGGCGCTTATTATTTCATCTAAACTTGAATATAAGATTCCAGGTCATCTGACAGAGAGACTTTCACTGATTATTCGTATGGATAACTTAGAGTTATTAAAAAACCCGATTAACAAATCTTCATTTTTTCGTGACTTTCCTAAGCCTTCAGATCTGGCAACAATTATTTACACATCAGGAACATCCGGAGCATCAAAGGGAGTTATGCTTACGCACTCAAATCTTGCTGCTCAGACAAAAATGTCTGGAGAGCTATTCCCAATAAAGTGCGATGATGTTTTCTTGTCCATTCTACCACTTTCTCATACATACGAGTGCAGCATAGGGATGCTTCTCCCTTTTTCCAGTGGTGCATCTGTAGTCTATCTTGATGGAGCACCTACTCCCACAATTCTTATGCCTGCCCTTAAGTCGGTCAAACCATCTATAATTTTAAGTGTTCCTTTGATAGTTGAGAAAATCTACAAAATCAAGATTCGCCCAATCTTCACAAAAAATATCTTTATGAGAGCTATTTACTCTATATGGATACTCCGGAGAGCTTTTCATAAGGCAGCAGGAAAGAGACTGGCCGAATCCTTTGGAGGAAACCTGAGATTCTTTGGTATAGGAGGATCAAGATTGGACGGAGTTGTTGAGAGATTTCTCTCAGATGCCGGTTTCCCTTATGCAATCGGCTATGGACTAACTGAGACATCACCTCTGCTCGCTGGTGCAATTCCGGGAAAAGTAAAATGGCAATCTACAGGACCTGCTCTAAACGGTGTTCAAATAAAAATTATCAATCCGAATAGTGAAAACATTGGAGAGATTGTTGTCAAAGGCCCAAATGTCATGGCAGGATACTATAAAGATCCTGATAGTACTTCTGCTTCATTCACAGAAGATGGATGGTTTAAGACAAAAGATCTTGGTTATATTGATAATGACGGATTCCTCTATATTAAAGGGCGTAAAGATAATGTGATTATTAATTCGAACGGAGAGAATATTTACCCAGAAGATATTGAGACAGTTATAAATGAATTTGACCTTGTACTTGAATCTCTTGTAATTGAAAAGAGAGGGAAACTGATTGCAAAGGTCTATTTTAACTATGACGAAATCAAGGATAGTGAGCATCTCTTTGGAGAGACCCCGGCAAATCTCACAGAAAGAGTTTCAAAAGTTAAAAAAGAGCTGCTTGAGTATGTCAACTCACGAGTAAATAAAAATTCCAGATTGTATGAAATAACAGAGCAACCAGTTCCTTTTGAGAAGACGGCAACTCATAAGATCAAACGGTATCTTTACAGTTAGTTTCTAAAAACAAGCTTCTCTTCAAAAAAGTCAATTATCACAGGTTTCTCCTTATTGATATTACCTTTGAGAAGAGACTTGGCAAGCTCGTTTACCAACTCTTTTTGTAGAACCCGTTTTACTGGTCTTGCTCCATAAGATGGATCATATCCCTTGTTGCACAGGTAATTAATTGCGTAATCTGTAAAATCTACAGTAACACCCATTTCGTTGAGTTTTGCCCTAATCCCCTCTATCTGTAATCTTAGAATCTCCTTCACATTAGACATAGTCAAAGGGTTAAATACAATAATCTCATCTATTCTGTTAAGAAACTCAGGACGAACACCACTTTTTAATATCTCTATAACCTCGTTCCTAGTCTTCTCAACAATCTCATCTCTATTACTATCGGTCAATCTGCTAAGATTTTCCTGAATTACAGAAGAGCCTGCATTTGATGTCATTATAAGAATTGTGTTTCTAAAATCTGCTGTTCTACCCTTGTTATCTGTGAGTCTGCCCTCATCAAGAACTTGTAAAAGAGTATTAAAGACATCCGGATGTGCCTTCTCTATCTCGTCAAGCAGTATAACAGAGTAGGGCTTTCTTCTGACAGCTTCTGTAAGCTGTCCACCCTCTTCATACCCTATATAACCCGGAGGTGCACCCACAAGACGAGACACAGAATGGCGCTCCTGATATTCACTCATATCAATTCTTGTAAGAAGGTTTTCGTCATTAAACAGAAAAGAGGCTAGTGCTTTTGCCAACTCTGTCTTTCCTACACCGGTTGTTCCCAAAAATAGAAATGTTCCAACAGGTTTTCTGGAATCATGTAGACCTGCTCTGCTCCTTCTTATTGCATCGCTCACAGCAGAGACTGCCAACTCCTGACCAACAATCCTTCTGTGAAGCTCCTCCTCCATCCTCAGTAGCTTCTCCTTTTCGCTCTCTAGCATTCTTTTAACAGGAATACCAGTCCATTTTGAGACAACTTCGGCAATATCCTCCGGATCGACAAATTCATTTATCATTGAAAAATCACTATTCTGCTTTTGGGATACCAGCTCCTCAATTCTCTTCTCTGCCGCAGCAAGCAGAGCATATCTTATCTCTGCAACACGACCGTAGTCACCACTTCTCTCTGCCTCCTGTGCTTTGAATTTCAGATCCTCAATCTCAATCTTCTTCTTCTGAATCTCCTCCAGAATAGATTTTTCCTTTTTCCATTGACTATTTTGAGTCTCTCTCTCTTGATTAAGATTCTCAATCTGTTTTCCAAGTTCTGTAAGCTTTTTCTTATCTCCCTCTCGTTTAATTGCCTCACGTTCTATCTCTAACTGAGTAATCTTTCTGTTTAACTCATCAATTGCGACAGGAACACTATTCATCTCCAGTCGTAACTTTGATGCTGCCTCATCAATTAGATCTATCGCTTTGTCTGGCAGATATCTAGAGGTTATATATCTGTTAGACAGATCTACTGCAGCAATAATTGCATCATCCTTTATCTGGACCTTATGGTGATTCTCATACCTCTCTTTTAATCCTCTAAGAATTGACACGGCTTCCGGGACAGATGGTTCATCAATCATAACCATTTGAAATCTTCTCTCCAGGGCCTTATCTTTTTCAAAATATCTTTGATACTCATCAAGCGTGGTAGATCCTACTGCTCTCAACTCTCCCCTGGCAAGAGCAGGTTTGAGAATATTGGCGGCATCCATTGCACCATCACCCCTACCTGCCCCCACTAGTGTATGTATCTCATCAATAAAGAGGATAACCTCTCCTTCGCTATCTATAACCTCCTTAACCACCCCTTTAAGTCTCTCTTCAAACTCACCTTTATACTTAGCCCCTGCTATAAGAGCTCCCATGTCCAGAGAGAAGACGCTTTTGCTCTTCAAGTTCTCCGGGACATCTCCCTTTATAATTCTCTGGGCAATTCCTTCTGCCACTGCTGTCTTCCCAACACCCGGTTCACCTACCAGAATTGGATTATTCTTTGTTCTACGACTAAGTATCTGAAGAACACGACGAATCTCCTCATCGCGTCCAATAACAGGGTCTAGTTTGCCCAGTTTTGCCTGCTGATTAAGATTTACTGCAAAACTATTGAGATAGTGATATTTCTGATCTTCGTTTTTCATATACAAATCTTTTATTTATACGATTTGCAACAAATCTGCCATTGATTAAAAACTGACAAAAAGACATTTATTCCAGGGAGTTTTTAACTTTGCAAAAAAAAATGAAGATACCAGAGCTTAACGATGGAGCCCTGCTCCCTTTGGCCGAAAGTTTTTACTCAATTCAGGGAGAGGGGTATAACACGGGCAAAGCAGCTTTTTTTATAAGAGTAGGCGGATGTGATGTAGGTTGTAGCTGGTGTGATGCCAAGGAGAGCTGGAATCCCGGACTCTACCCACCAACTCCAATTGAAACTATTGTAGAAGAGGCAATCAGGTATAAAGCAAAATCCATTGTAATAACCGGAGGTGAGCCCCTCACATATCCTCTTGACAAACTCTGCTTATTACTTAAGAGTAATAATATGCAAATTTTCCTTGAGACATCGGGCTCACACCCACTGAGTGGTGTTTTTGACTGGATATGTCTCTCTCCAAAAAGAAAAAAACCCCCTTTGGATAATATCTACCGGTATGCTTCCGAACTTAAGGTTATAATTGAGAAGAGTGAAGATTTTGAGTGGGCAGAGGAGAATAGAAACAAGGTGGGCAGTAATACTCTTCTTTATCTTCAACCTGAATGGAGCAGAAGAACGCTAATTCTGCCGGAAATTATAGATTACGTAAAAAATAATCCTGTATGGAATATCTCTCTGCAAACTCATAAATATATTAATATTCCTTAACCTAGGCATTCCAATCTCTTTTTTTTCATAACTTTGATATCCAATTATAAAATGCATATTATGAAAAAACTATTAACGGGAGTAATCCTGTTTATTTTACTCAGTGTAAGTATCAACGCTCAGGAGAGAGAGGGCTATGTTTTTACTGTTGTTAAAGAGCTGCCGGTTACCCCGGTTAAAAATCAGAACAGAACAAGTACCTGCTGGAGCTTCTCTGCTCTTTCGTTTCTTGAGTCAGAACTTATACGTAGCGGAAAGGGTGTGCACGATCTCTCCGAAATGTTTATAGTTTCAAATGCCTATTTTGACAAAGGTGATAAGTATATTCGTACCTCTGGTAACATAAATTTTGCTCCCGGAAGCTCATTCGGAGATGTTCTTCATGTATGGAAAAATTATGGTATTGTACCCGAAGAGGTGATGTCAGGTCTAAATTATGGAGAGAAAAGCCACACTCATAACGAGATGGATGCAGCTCTCTCTGGTTACATAAAAGCTCTTGTAAGAAATCCTAACGGGAAATTCACACCTGCCTGGAGAGTTGGCTTTAGAGGTATCCTTGATGCATATCTTGGAGAGGTTCCGGATAAATTTACCTATTCCGGAAAAGAGTATACTCCGCAAAGTTTTGCAAAACATCTTGCTCTTGACACAGACAACTATGTATCTATTACATCTTACACTCACCATCCGTTTTACAGCGAGTTTGCACTTGAGATTCCGGACAACTGGCGTTGGGATCGCTCATATAATCTTCCGGTAAATGAGATGATGAAGATATTTGACTATGCCATAGAGGCGGGCTATACTGTACTTTGGGCATCAGATGTCAGTGAGAAGGGGTTCACAAGGAAGGGTGTTGCTATAGTCCCGGAGACTGAAGTCTCAAATATGTCCGGATCTGACCAGCAAAGATGGCTTGGCGTTACACGTAGTGAACTGGACACTAAACTCTATAGTCTTGAGCAGATTGTCCCCGAAAAAAACATAACCCAATATGAGAGACAGATTGCTTTTGATAACGGCCAGACAACTGATGACCACGGTATGCATATATATGGAGTTGCAAAAGATCAAGCCGGTAATAAATACTATATTGTAAAAAATTCCTGGGGAGAGACCGGCGATTATAAAGGAATCTGGTATGTATCCGAAACTTATGTTAAGTATAAAACCATGAACATTGTTGTTCATAAAAATTCAATACCTTCTGAAATAAGAAAAAAACTAGGAATCAAGTAAATAGAATATATTTATCCATAAATAATAGATCATATGCAAAAAAAGATTAAAATATTTGCGATCCTACTGCTTTTAACCATAACTGCATTAAATTTAAATGCTCAGGGTCAGGGTTATATATTTACCGATGTTGTAAGAAATGGCGCAACAGATGTTAAGAATCAGGCTAGCAGCGGAACCTGCTGGAGTTATGCAGCAGCAGCCTTTCTTGAATCAGAGTTAATACGTACAGGAAAAGGGGTATTTGACCTTTCCGAGATGTTTGTTGTCAGATATAACTATATTAAAAGAATGGATGACAACTACCTGAGAAGAGGTGCCGGTAATCTTGGTCAGGGTAGTCTAGCCCATATGTTTACCAATATCGTTGAAGAATATGGGATTGTACCACAGGAGGTTTATTCCGGAATCAATTACGACTCACCTGTCAATAATCATAAAGAGTTGAATAAGTTTGTAAATGTTATCTCGGGAGCTGCTGTCGATCTAAAACAGAGAAGTGCCCAATACAATCAGCTTGTTAACTCTCTTCTTGATATTTACCTGGGTCCTCTGCCTATAAACTTCAATTATAAAGGCAAAGATTTTACACCTCTCTCTTTTGCTGCATCACTGGGGCTAAATATGTGTGACTACGTTGAGATAACAAGTTTTACACACATCCCCTTTTATAAGAAGTCGGTTATTGAGATCCCCGATAACTGGGATCATGCCCGGTTTTACAATCTCCCAATTGATGAGTTTATGGCCGTTATAGACAATGCTTTAACTAAGGGATATACTGTATGCTGGGATGGAGATGTGAGTGAGAAGGGATTTTCTCATTCAAATGGTGTAGCGATAAATCCGGAGATTAAGGATCTTACATCTTTTATTGGAGAGGATAGAGCCAGGTTTGAAAAGCTTACTGTTGATGACAGATATGCAGAGATTTATAAATTTGAGAAAATATTCCCGGAAGTAAAAGTTAATCAAGAGATTCGCCAGAGTGGTTATGAGAATTTCACAACAACAGACGATCATCTTATGCAACTTACAGGCATTACAAAGGATCAGAATGGGAATAAATACTATATAACAAAGAACTCATGGGGTACAGATAGAAATAAATTCGGGGGATACCTCAATATGTCCGAGAGTTTTGTAAGAGCAAAGAGTATTTCCATTATGGTTCACAAAGAGTCTATACCTGCTGATATAAGAAAGAAACTTGGCTTGTAATTGATATATATATCTAATCCTTACTATGAACATCAAAAAACATATACCCAACACTATTACTATTCTTAATCTCTTATTTGGAACTGTAGCTGTGATATTTGCATTAAAGGGTTGGCAGCTTTTTGCTGTTTATCTTATATTAGCAGCAGCTGTAATGGATTTTTTGGATGGTTTCATGGCAAGGTTACTAAAAGCATATTCTCCAATAGGAAAGGAGCTGGACTCTCTTGCTGATCTTATCAGTTTTGGTCTGGCTCCATCTTTCCTTTTATATTATAGGTATAGTGTTGTTATATCTACTGTCACATCAGGTGGCGGGTTTAGCATCTTTTATGAACTTCTTGCCCTATCGCCTCTGATTATTACTGCAGCTTCTGCTCTCCGGCTTGCAAAATTCAATGTAGATACCCGGCAAAGTATAAACTTTATTGGTCTTCCAACACCTGCAAATGCGATACTTATCTCAATGCTTATTCACTATAATGTATACAACAGCACTTTAGATAATATCATTAGTAATCTTTTTTTTATCCCAATTTTATCTGTAGTACTCTCATACTTTCTAATAAGTAATATCTCAATGTTCTCTCTTAAATTCAAAAGCTTAAATTTTGGAGAGAACCGAAGTAAATATCTCTTTGCTTTATTTGCTTTTGCTCTCGCGATTCCTGTAATAGTAACAGGATCAGTATGGTCACTATGGCTATTTCTGGTTTTTGCTAGCTATATTTTATTTAATCTTATCTCTCATTTTTACAGAGATCGATAAGAGCTCTCCGCAACAGATCTCCGGTTAGATTTCGGGATCTTTCGTCAATACCTCTCTCATCACCATTATTTAAGAAAATAAGGGTTATATCTTTTTCATTATCACTCCAGATAACACCACCGTTAAGCGTAGATGAGTAGTAGTGCAGTAAGCTCTCACTGTTTACCGAAGTAGCTCTGTCTAAGACCTCCACTCCACCATACATCCCTCCTCTTTTAAGTAGTGAAATAAACTTTGCGATGTCATTGGCATTTGAGTATGTCTCCTCCTTTGTTGAATTGCTTTTATTCATTCCGGCCTTATCGTATAGTTCATGCTTGATGTATGCATCAAAAGGAAGGTTTGTTATCTTCTCTGTTATTCTCATAAGAACAGAGATATTCTCCCGGGAATATTCGGGAAGAATGCCTCTGGACTCCCCGGTAGAAAATCTATGTATAAGCAGATCGGATATCAGGGCCTTTGAATATGGTGATCCTCTTTTTAAACTGAGATGAGCTCCTGCAAAATCTTCGAGGGAGAGACCTCCTGTTGTACTAAGTTTAATAACTGCCGGTAATAAAGAGATCATTCCTGATATCCGGTTCAACCTCACCGTACTATTATTATTCAAATTCCCGTAGGACTTATGAATTACAACTCTATCCCTATGTATTACCATTAGTTGTGCTCCCTGGTAGAAAAGATTCTTTATATCTCTGCCTATCAGAGAGTCTGCTCTACGTTCCAGGAGTTCTGAATCAAAAGGAGTATCGGGGCCACCTATATACGCTATTCTTACACCATCCTCACTATCAATACCATGACCAAGCGAAAAGACTCCTGCCGAGACGGGCAGCCTTCCTTTAGATCCAGATGCTCCGAAAATTATTTGCGCTGCAGCAAGATTGTTAGAGGGAGTATTGGAGTAAGCTATTATAAATGACTTGAAATTATGATGATTAACTATGAACGGTATAGCAAGGGGATTCCCGAAATAGATTAAGGTGACTCTCTTACCCATAGCAAAAGTTGAAAGTTTTTCTATCTCTGACATATCAATTCCGAACTCTCTCTGAGGACGTGCATCAGTGTTATGTAATGCAACTATTATATGGCTTTTGTCCGAGAGGGAGCGAAGTGCACCTGAAAGGTGTTCCGGTCTGTATCTTCCTCTTAAAATGATGGTATCAACATCTCCATAATAAGATAGATAAGTGGCGAGCTCCTTACCGTTTTTATCTCCCCCAAGTGACAGGTAACCAATACTGTTATTTACCAAATCTTTAATAGGTAAATTGTTGTCTCTGTTCTGAATAAGTGTAAGTGTCTGCTCAGATATTTGTGAAATTAATGATTGATACTCCCTCTTATTTAAATCTTCATAGAGATTATTTAGAGAGACAGGTTCTCTTCTCTCCAGAATCCCAAGTCTCATTTTATACGTCAGGACTTTTCGGCATCTCATATTCAAACTATGGAGAGAGATCTCTCCGCTATATACAGCACGCTCTATCACAGATATTGCCTCAGATACTCGCTCCGGCATAAGTATAATATCACAACCGGCCTTATAAGCCTCAAGAGGCAGAAGCTCCGGAGCCATAAAATTAGCAACGCCCTTCATATTTAGAGCATCAGAGACAATCAAACCGTTGAACTCAAGTTCGTTTCTAAGCAGATCTGTAATTACGGCCTTAGAGATAGAGCTTGGTCTTCCGCTATTGTCAAGAGATGGTATCTGAAGATGGCCTGCCATTACCATATCAACCCCTGCCTCAATAAGAACCCTAAAAGGATAGAGCTCAAGCGAGTCAATTCTTGATCTGGAAAAGGGGAGCAGAGGAAGATCCAGGTGAGAATCTATCTCGGTATCTCCATGACCGGGAAAGTGTTTAGCAGATCCAAGAACGCCTGCCTCTTGCATACCTCTCATATATGCCCTCCCAAATTGAGCAACTTTCATTGGATCCTCTCCAAAAGAGCGGGTATTGATTACAGGGTTTCTGGGGTTGTTGTTAATATCAATAGTTGGAGCATAGTTAACATCTATTCCCAATCTGCGGCACTGCTCTCCGATGGCATACCCCATTTTGAAAACAAGATGATCCGAACTTAACGCGCCTAGCTGCATCTGCCTGGGGAAGGGAACTATTGAGTCAAATCTCATTGCAGCTCCCCACTCTCCGTCTATAGTTACAAGCAAGGGGATCTTGGAGAGACTCTGCAAATAGTTTATCATCTTGACTCCCGGGGTAAGTGAGGAGCTCATAATAATTACGCCACCCACCCTCTCTTTATGAATAAGATCTATAGCCTCTTTTGTACTTTTATTGTTATAATCAGAAGAAAAAGAGACAATGAAAAGTTGAGCTATCTTCTCACGGATAGTCATTCTTTCAATTACTTCATCTACAGTTCCGGGGTTTGGGAGTTCCTGTATTTTACCTATCTGGGAGCAGAGAGCCCCCGAATTAAAAGTAAATATTGATAACAGAAACAGGAGATATAGGTAACTTTTATTACGAACCATAATTTATAATCTCTCTCCTTTATAAAGTTTTCATCTGCTCAGAAAGAGTAGTCAATCTCTCATCAAGCAATTTAACCGCAACATCATACTCGTTTGCCGAGTTTATGACTGCTTTTACCCCAAAATAGAACTTAATTTTTGGTTCAGTACCGGATGGTCTCACAGAGACAATTGAATTATCGCTGCTCACAAACTGAAGAACATTGGATTTTGGAAGGTTGATTTTGTATCTTAAGTCGCTAACCAGATCTATAGTCTCAGATCTGTTGTAG
>JAUYTB010000266.1 GCA_030695305.1 Bacteroidales bacterium | reverse complement strand
TAAAACAAATTTGCCTCGTACCGATCTTAATGTTGGTTATAACTACCAGAGCAGACCTGAATTTACCAGAAACCTTATCTCCTTTAACTATGGTTATAACTGGAGAGTTGGAGAGCGGTTTTTTTATATAATAAACCCTTTACAGCTTAATATTGTTCGTCTTTTTAATATGAACCCGCTTTTCTATGACTCCCTTCTAGATCCTTTTCTTAAGAATGCCTATAAGAATCATTTTGATCTTGGGTCAGGTGTTACTTTTTATTATACAACAGATGCATCATCTATTCCAAAGAGATCCTTTTTCTATCTCCGGTGGTCTAACGATATTTCCGGTAATCTTCTTAGTATGTTTGATTCTACTCTCTCTTCCGATTCAACAGGTGCAAAGATGGTGTGGAATACTCCTTATGCACAGTATGTTAAAACAGATTTTACATTGGGTTACACATGGAAGAATTCCACAACAGCAAGGGCCCTTGCAACACGTTTTAATATCGGTATAGGCCATGCTTACGGAAATTCCAGATCTCTTCCATTTGAGAAGTTATTCTATTCTGGAGGCGCCAATAGTCTAAGAGGGTGGCAAGCAAGATCGGTAGGGCCAGGTTCTGCAGCCATAGATTCAACTTTTATCATTCCAAATCAGACCGGAGATCTAAAACTTGAATTAAATGCCGAATACAGATTTAATCTTTTTTGGAATGTAGAGGGAGCTATTTTTATGGATGCCGGTAACATATGGACACTTAAAAGCGAGCAGGGGCGTGAGAGCGGAGTTTTTCGTTTGCGTGATTTTTACAAAAGTACTGCACTTAACTGGGGAGCCGGAGTAAGGTTAAATCTGGAGTTTGTAATTCTAAGATTAGATTTGGGAATGATTGCCCATGACCCTTCAAAGAAGAAGTGGATATCCCCTTCTGAGTGGTTTAAAACTGGAACATACTCACTTCAGTTTGGTGTCGGCTACCCTTTTTAAATTTGGTTATTATGTCATTTTTCGAAATATAGGTCACCAAAAAATTCTGGTCTGTGAAAATCCGGCTTCTCTGTTCCCACAGGATTCCATGTAAGGTAGTGTCTTTCCGGAAGATCATCGCCACATTTATAAAAGTTGGCTTTGACCACTCTTCCCCGCAATGAGTTATCACTCCCAATATTTAAAAGTTCGATGGGAATAGCAATTATGATGCTCCATTTAAAGTCACCCTCTTTGGTGTCAAATCCAGAATTTCCAAGAGTTGAAGTGCGCCTTATTCTGGATGTGACAGTTGAATCGAAGCGAGTTCTCTCTCTTCTGTCAGCTCCTTTTGCAAAAGTTCCAATACCAATACAGTTAAGTTCCAGATTGTAGTAAACAGAGTCCGATCCAGGAATAATAAAAAATTCTACACAAGAGTCTTTATACGGAGCAGAACCATCATCGTTTGTATAAATAGCTCGGATATATCTCTCCTCAACTTTAAACTGAAGAAATATTTCGTCAATTGAGTATGCAATCCTAAATTGAACATCGGGTTTGTATGGATATTCTGCCCAATTAATGTTATCTATTTTATGAAAGATAGTACCGGTACTGTCCAGCATCTTTTCAATTAGTCTTGCAGGAGGTTTAGAGCAGGGGAACGAGATTCTCTTAACTGTGATCATTCTTTTATCAGATAATGACTCCCCCCGCAATCCATTATTAAACAGGATTATTGACAGGAGGAGCCAAATTGAAAGTTTTTTAAAAATCATTTTGATGTTCTGATCTTATATCCTGAAATTCCATAATAGAGGATAAAGATATAGATTGGGAGAGCAATCCAGTATGAATTTTGGGCTCCGAAGCTATCTTTCATAAATCCGTAAATCGTAGGAATTACAGCGCCACCTGCTATTGCCATAACAAGAAACGAAGCTCCTGTCTTGGTGAATCTGCCTAAATCTGCCATTGCAAGAGGCCATAGTGCCGGCCACATAAGTGAGCATCCAAGTGCCATAAGAGAGATAAACCAGATGGATAACGGTGCAGGTGTAAGAACAACAAGCAAAGATCCGGCTATCCCTAAAAGAGAGCAAATTATCAGAGCATTTGACTGACTAAGATATTTAGGAATAAAGATAATACCACAGATATATCCTATCACCATTCCAACCGGAGAGATCCATGCATACGATGATGCATCAGGAAGGCCAAGCCAGGTAGCATAATCTACAAGTGTGCCTAAAGCAACTGTCTCAACTCCCACGTAAAAGAAGAGTGTCAATGCTCCAAGAAGGAGATGAGGGAATTCCCATATAGATCTCTTGTTTGCAGCATAAGGACAATCTTCTGCATTGTCGGAATCCTCTCCTGCAGCTTTCACCTCCGGAAGAGGCGCAAACAGTGAGATAATGCCTAAAATAATGAAGATTGCAGTTATTATGTAAAACGGAAGAAAGAGATCTGAAATCAGAGTGTCAGTGGTGTTTTTGCCAATAATAAAAGCCAGGAATACAGGAGCAACAGGCCATGCAAGTTTATTACATATACCCATGATAGACATTCTTTTTGCCGCACTCTCCATAGGACCCAGAATTGTAATATATGGGTTAACAGAGGCCTGTAAAAAAGTGTTTGCGATACCACTCATAAAAGAGGCAAGCAGGAACAGAGTGAAACTTTCGTAATGTGCACTGGGAATAAAAAGAGCAAATGCTGCTGCAAAAAGTAGAAATGAAAGAGACATTGTTCTCTTATAGCCAATCTTTGCAATTGTAAGAGATGCAGGATACCCAAAGATGATAAAAGTAGAGAAAGTTGCAGCTAAAATCAGGTAAGATTTACCGGAAGATACTCCCAATGTCCCGTTTAGAACAGGTATAAGAAAGGAGTTTATGCCCAGCGCAAAGCCAATGGCAAAGAACATCATCCCTATAAAAGCAAGGGGAATAACAAAGTTTTTCTTGTTCATAGTTTAGCAGATTTAGTATTATAAAAGGTTAAATATAATATCTTACAAATAGTTCTACAGCCTGATACTCTGCCATTCCAAGTTTATCAAAAAGCAACGCCGTATTATGGTTTCTCTCCTCAGCCCTTTGCCAGAACTCTCTCTTATCCGAACCGGGGAACAACGGCCTGTCTTTTTGAGACTGATGTCTGAAGATTGCCTCTCTCTTTATATTTACCTCCTCCGGGCTTAATGGAACCGCCATATCAGCATCGGCAACATCCCACTCCTGCCACGCTCCTCTATATAGCCATACTCTGCAATCTTTAATCCAGCTCTCGTTTTTAAGCTCCTGTAGTGCAGTCAGGATTGCAACGAGACAAACCCTGTGTGTTCCATGAGGGTCACTAAGATCTCCGGCAGCGTAAACCTGGTGAGGTTTAACTCTCTGAAGAAGATTTTTAACAATCTCAATATCCTCTTTACCTATTGGTTTCTTTTTGACTCCGCCTGTTTCATAAAAAGGCATATCTAGGAAATGTACCCGATCTTCAGGAATTTTGAGGTATCGGCAGGCAGCTTTTGCCTCTCCTCTTCTAATAGCACCTTTTACATCTCTAATATTTTGAGAATCCGGCTCTCCCGGATGCTTCTCTTCAAGCTCTTTTAAAGCTTTCAGATATATTGTCTCGCTTTTCCCCGGCTCACAATCATATATCTTTGCACTATCTCTCAGAAAGTCCAGAAACCTTATTGCATCGTGATCAAAAACAGCTATATTACCGGAAACCTGGTATGCAAGATGTACCTCATGTCCATGTTCAGAGAGTCTGGCAAGGGTACCTCCCATAGATATAACATCATCATCCGGATGAGGTGAGAAGATAATTGCCTTTTTAGGATAGGGGAGTGCTCTCTCAGGACGGGTTGAGTCATCTGCATTTGGCTTCCCTCCTGGCCAACCTGTGATAGTGTGCTGAAGGTCATTGAATACCTTTATATTAATTTTACTGGCAGGTCCGTGCTCTGTTATCAGATCACTCATACCGTTATCGTTGTAATCTCTGTCGGTAAGTTTGAGTATAGGTTTATCCAATTTCTTGCAAAGCCAGAATACAGACTTCTTAGTTAACATATCATCCCATTCGCAAGGGCCTGTTAGCCAAGGTGTCTTTATTCTTGTTAACTCTGCGGCAGCAGCATAGTCAAGCAAAACTTCCAGATTCTCATGTTTTTGAAGATAGGATGTTGGATTCTGGTCATTTACGTTACCCTCAACGAGTTTTGATATTGAGAGGGCTTTACCCTCACCCCAGGCAAGAAAAA
>JAUYTB010000052.1 GCA_030695305.1 Bacteroidales bacterium | reverse complement strand
AGAGGCTTCGGTTAATGCAAACAAAGTATCTTTCGGTAAATAGAGTTGTAGATTATTTCAACAATGAATCTATAACACCAGACAAAATCAATCCACTTCTTCTTTCCAAAAACTCAGCAGAGATATCCCAAAAAAGAAAATTATCCGATATTTTATCAAGACCGGAAATTAACATGGAGGCGCTGCTTCAATATGTTCCACGAGAAACATTTTATGCTCAATTTACAGTGCCTGAGAATATTACACCCCTTCCATATCAACCAAATGTTCAAGTAACAGATGCTTTGTCTACTCAGATAATTGTAAAGGAGATAGAGGAGTCTGCCGAGATAAGAATCAAATACAAAGGTTATATTGAGAGAGAGAAGAGAATTGCTGACAAAATTCTTAAACTGGAAGATGTCTTGATACCGGAAAAATTTGACTATAGCACATTAAAGTCAATTTCAACAGAATCAAGACATAAACTAATTAAGCACAGACCAAAAACTATATCCCAAGCATCAAGAATACCAGGCGTCTCTCCTGCGGACATCTCTGTTTTGTTAATATATTTTGGGCGTTGACCGTTCCTTTTCTTGCTAGTATCGCTTTTTTACTAGATCTTCTCTAATGTTTGATATGTAGTTTGTTATGAGGGAGTGTTCCTCGTGGAACAAATTTGCGAAGCTAAATCCAGTCTACTCCATTGGGAGAGCTAAGTGGAGGTTGTCTAGATATTTTAAGGGGTCACCTTTTTTGAGTCTTTTAATCAGGGCAGATCGCTCAATTGTAAAGTTAAGTCCGGTATAGCCGTCTAAATGACCTTCAATAATTATCGTTTTTGCCGAAAAACACGATGATTTGATGTAGTTGGTAAAGTGGTATATCTCTTTTGTTGACTTAGCGTTACACTCTACCACCTTTATTATCTCTCCTAAATCATCAATAGGGTAGTATATGAAATAGATTACTCTATCTGTGCTTTTCATGTTAGTAATAATAACAATATCTCCACCCTTTAAAAGTGCATCTTTAATAGTATAGGTGAGAATCTCTTTTGTCCACAATAAGTGTGAGTTAGACAACTCATCCTCTCGTATTGAATAAAGATTATAATCCGTTATGATTTTTTCTCCCACAGATACAAGAGAGCAATCCGGGTACTCTCTCTCTTTATGGGAGCAGCTATTAATATCTATTTGTTCGCTAATGTCAATTTGTGTTATAGATTTTGAAATTATGGTATCAAAAGATTGTTTTTTATAAAGATCAAAAAGAGAATCTGTGGCAGGTTTAACTACAATATAGTGAAGTTCCTCTTCCACGGAGTATTGAATTGCTCGCTCCATAAGTGCTCCGGAGTATGATCGGCCTCTAAAATCTGGCATTGTTGCAACTCCATATACATATCCACCATTAAAAATTCTGTTTTTATATTTTGTATATGACGGGAGCAGAGAGAGAACAGCAACGGGAGTTTCAGAATCTGATGGGGTTAAGATCCAGGTTTTAGTGTATGGAAAACAGTGACTAATAAAATTTTCTATGAATAGGGTATCTTCAGTAAAACACTCTCTCCAAATTTTTATAATGGAGAGAGTGTCACTGATGGTTGCCAGACGGATAGTCATAGCTATTGTTCGTTATTGTATATATCGTTAATAAGTTGCTGGTACTTTGCCTTGATTTTATTTCTCTTTAATTTAAGAGTCTGAGATAGCAAATCGTTCAACGGTGTCCACTCATCTGATACAACTTTGGCTCTTCGTATCTGCTCGTGAGCTGCAAGGCGCTTATTGATAACATCAATCTCTTTGTTTATCTTAGCAGATACCTCAGGCTTGTTTATAAGATCTGCCTTATCTGTAAACTCAATTTTGCTCTTTTCTGCCCAAAACTGAAGCCTGTTAAAGTCCGGAATAATTATAGCAGACGGGAACTTTTGATTTTCTCCAATCACCATACAATTCTCAATAAATGAAGACTCTTTTAGCATGTTTTCTATAACCTGAGGAGCAATATATTTGCCGGCAGATAGTTTAAAGATCTCTTTTTTTCTGTCAGTGATCTTTAGAAATATCTCATCTACCATAACACCTATATCTCCGGTATGGAGCCACCCGTCACTATCAATCACCTCTTTAGTATACTCAGGATCTTTATAATATCCAAGCATTACGTGAGGCCCCCTTGTTAGAATTTCACCATCTTCTGCAATTTTTAGTTCGGTTCCAGCCATTGCTTTACCAACGGTTCCTATTTTTATAATCATCTCTTTGGGATTATTAACTGCAATAACCGGTGAAGTCTCAGTCATTCCGTACCCCTCAAAGATATACATCTTAGCAGCTGTAAATAATCTGA
>JAUYTB010000050.1 GCA_030695305.1 Bacteroidales bacterium | reverse complement strand
CGGCAGTAGCGGCGTATGTAAAAGATGGTACTATAACTTCATCTCCCGGCTTTAAATTGAGAGCCATCATTGCAATCTGAAGAGCATCAGTGCCATTTGCACATGCAATTACATATTTAGAATCTAAATAGGCAGATAGGTTGCTCTCAAATTTATGAACTTCAGGACCATTTATAAAACATGTATTATCAAGGACATTATGAATCGCCTCATCAATCCCGGTTTTGATTTTCTTATATTGACCCTTAAGGTCAAGCATCGGTATATTCATTTCAGATAGTTTTCATCTGCAAATGTATAAAATTCTTGCCTCATTTAATAAATAGCTATCTTTGTTCCAATGAAAGAGATGGTAAAAAATATAGGAATTGCCTCAGATCATGCCGGTTTTGAGCTTAAGGAGAAGATCAAAGAGTATCTCTCATTGCAGAGAATCGCCTTTAAAGACTTTGGGACTAACTCTTCCGATAGTATGGACTATCCGGACGTTGCCCACCCGCTTGCAAATGCGGTTGAGAGCGGAGAGGTCACCTTTGGAATTGCAATCTGCGGATCGGGAAATGGGATAAATATGACTGTAAACAAGCACTGCGGAGTGAGAGCCGCTCTTTGCTGGAACCGTGAGCTCTCTACTCTTGCAAGAGAGCATAACAATGCAAATATACTCTCTCTTCCTGCAAGATTTATATCTGAACAACTTGCTCTGGAAATTGTCTCGGCATTTCTGACAACTGAGTTTACCGGAGGGCGTCACGAAACAAGAGTCTCAAAAATTCCTTTAAAATGAGCAAGGAGCAGATGAATCGCGAGAATCCATATATTGTTGATAAAAAAGCCATAGAGAGGCCTCTGACCGGAAAAATGGAGGATTATCCAAATGGGATAATCTTTGTTTTAGATAAACCATATGGTTGGACATCAGCAGATGCTGTAAGGAGAGTTAAATTTGCACTGCAAAGAAAATTCGGAGTTAAGAACATCAAAGTTGGTCACGCAGGAACGCTGGATCCTCTGGCAACAGGGGTACTTCTTATCTGCGCAGGAAAAGCTACAAAGATGGCAGATAATCTGCAGTCTCAAAAAAAGATCTACATTGCAGAGATCACATTTGGAGCCACAACTCCATCCTTTGATCTTGAAAAAGAGATAGATGAGACATTTCCTTTTGAGCATATAACAAGAGAGAGGCTCGAGAGTGTTCTTCCACAACACAAAGGAGAGATAAATCAGATTCCGCCTGTTTTTTCGGCAAAGCTTATAGATGGCAAAAGAGCATATGAGATTGCCAGAGAGGGGGGAGATGCTGTTATGAAGCCATCACCCGTTACTATCTACAATTTAGAGATAATCTCATTTCATCTTCCCGCAGCAGAGCTGTTTATAGAGTGCAGTAAAGGAACATATGTACGCTCTCTCGCACGGGATCTTGGTATTGCTTTAGAGAGCGGAGCGCATCTTACATCTCTAATCAGGGGACGCTCCGGAGAATTTGATGTCGAAAATGCAATTTCAATGGATAATATGAAACTTTTTCTTCAATAATACGTATAATAGAGTACTTGTCTATTTTTTTTAAAGCAAATATCCTATTATGAAATTATCACAATTCAACTATTCTTTAAATCCAGATCAGATTGCAAAATACCCGCCCAAACACCGCGATGAGTCGAGACTATTGGTTCTCAACAGAAAAAGCGGCGAGATAGAGCATAAGATTTTTAAGGAGATCTTGGGGTACGCCAATCAGGATGATATCTTTATTTTCAACAACACTAAGGTTTTTCCTGCAAGACTATATGGGAATAAAGAGAAGACCGGAGCAGAGATTGAGGTCTTTCTGCTAAGAGAGCTCAGCAAAGAGCAGCGGTTGTGGGATGTTCTTGTAGATCCTGCAAGGAAGATAAGAATAGGGAATAAGCTCTATTTTGGAGAGAACGACAATCTGGTTGCAGAGGTGATTGACAATACAACTTCCAGAGGTAGAACACTACGGTTTCTCTTTGACGGAACTCATGAGGAGTTTCGTTCAACTCTCTTCAAACTGGGAGAGATTCCGATACCTAAATGGATACGCCCCAAAGCAGAAGCAATGGATACCGACAGGTATCAGACAATCTTTGCAGAGCATGAGGGTGCCGTGGCAGTTCCTGCTGCCGGTCTCCATTTTAGCAGAGAGTTGTTAAAGAGGATGGAGATAAAAGGGATTGAAAGCACATGTATAACTCTGCATATGGGACTTGGTCATTTTCGCACGGTTGATGTTGAAGATCTCTCCAAGCACAAAATGGACTCCGAACAGGTGATTATTACCGAAGAGAGCGCCGCTATGATTAACAAAGCAAAGGTTGGAAACAAAAGAGTGTTTGCAGTTGGAGCAACCGTAATGAGAGCTATAGAGACCTCCGTAACAACTCGTAATCAGCTTACACCATTTAACGGATGGACAAATAAGTTTATCTTTCCACCCTACTCCTTCTCAATTGCAGATGCACTGATATCAAACTTTCAGCTTCCTCAGAGCACTATGCTTATGACCACCGCCGCATTCGGAGGTTATGACAATGTAATGAAGGCATATCATGTTGCTATGAAAGAGGGTTACAGGTTTGGCACCTACGGAGATGCTATGCTTATTATCTGATTTGTGCGTTTTATCTAATTCTTGAAAAAATATATCTGATTATAGAACAGAGAGAGATCTCTGTTCTTTATTTTTGCACAATGGAGAGAGAAGATCTTATATACACCGTTGCGCTTAATAGGGCTCTTCGCTATAATGGCAAAGTGGCTAAAGAGTTGATAGACGCTGTAGAGTCGGCAAAAGCTGTTTTTGAGTTGTCCGCCCGAGATTTAAAGGAGCTTTTTGGCAAAGAGTACACATTCTTTAATGATATACTGAGGCCTGATTGTCTTAGAGAGGCACAAGAGGAGATTGAGTGGGCAGCCTCTAAGGGGATAACCATTTTATGTTCGGAGGATCCATCCTCAGGATATCCGGAACATCTTCTTGAATATCCCGATTTCCCTCTGATTCTTTACAAATTGGGGGAGGCACCTCTCCACGGAAAAAGGTTTGTATCCATTGTCGGGACAAGAAGATCTACCCCATATGGGCAGAGTGTTTGCACAAAAATAGTAGAGGAGCTCTCCCGAATAAAGAGTGGCGCAACAATAGTAAGCGGGCTTGCATACGGTATAGATATCACAGCACACTCTGCTGCATTGGAGAACGGCCTCTCTACGGTTGCAGTAATGGCAGCCGGTCTGGACAATATCTATCCTGCTGCTCACACCCAATATGCAAGAGAGATTATCTCAAAAGGGGCTCTTATCTCTGAGTTTCCAAGGGGGAGCGAAAGTCTTAAAGTCAATTTTCTCAGGAGAAACAGGATTATTGCGGGATTAAGTGAAGCCACAATTGTAGTGGAATCAGGAGAGAGAGGCGGTTCGATGATTACAGCATCTCTGGTATGTTCCTATTCAAAAGAGTTATTTGCAGTACCGGGAAGAGTCTCCGACTCCTCATCACAAGGATGTAATCTGCTTATTGCAAACAATATGGCATCTATCTATTGTAATATAGCACAATTCACAAACTCACTTGGCTGGAATCTTCCTATAATAGAGACACAAACCTCTCAAAAAGAGTTATTCCCGGAACCTGATGGCGAAAAAGAAAAAATATTGTTAGCTTTGACACACAATCCTGATTTGGATATAGATCAGCTCGCTATTGCAACAGGATATACAATAAGCGAACTATCAAGATTGATGCTGGAACTGCAACTGGAGGGAAGAGTTTTACCTCAGCCCGGCAAAAGATATGCAATTAAATAAAAGATGAGTCTCATTTTATGACACAATTTATAGACACGCATGTTCATCTTTATGACCCCGATTTTGATGCGGATATCTGCAATGTTGTCTCAAGGGCAAAAGAGAGCGGAGTTGTAAAAGTTATTCTGCCTGCAATTGACAAAAGCCACTACAAAGTAATGGTTGAAAGGTGTGCACTACTGGATGGATATGCATATGCTGCGATAGGATTACACCCCACCTCGGTCAAGGAGAACTGGAGAGAGGAGCTTCAATATGTTGTGGAGAGATGCAAAGAGGAGAAATTTATAGCTATAGGGGAGATAGGACTTGACGGATATTGGTCAAAAGAGCACTTCCATTATCAAAGAGTTGTTTTTGAAGAGCAGCTTCGACTTTCCTCAGAGAGATCTTTGCCGGTGATTATTCACTCAAGAGATGCAACAGAGGAGATATTCAATGTTCTTGACAGATGCAGTGATGTAAATCTCAAAGGTGTATTTCACGCCTTTTCCGGCAGCTTTGAGACCTATGAGAGAGTTCAGAAATACGGAGATTTTATGATTGGAGTTGGCGGAGTTGTTACATTTAAGAACAGCTCCCTTGCCGAGGTTGTACGGAGAGTTCCGTTAGAGAGAGTAGTTCTTGAGACAGATGGCCCGTGGCTCACCCCATCTCCTCACAGGGGCAAGAGAAACGAACCATCCTTTATAAGAATCATTGCCGAGAAGATTGCTCAAATCAAAAAATGTACTGTAGAAGAGGTTGCTGCCGTTACAACAGAGAATGCAATTAGAATCTTTGATTTACAAAGACATGAGAGAGAAAACCATTTAGCAGAAGTATCCAAAACCAAGATTATTTAAGATTATGAGATCTAATATTCTGCTCATATATACAGGGGGCACCATAGGTATGAAGGAGGATCCTGACACCCTTACTCTTGTACCTTTCAACTTTAAACAGATTCTGGATGAGGTTCCGGAGCTGAGAAAGTTTGTACACAAAATAGATCTATACTCCTTTGAACCTCCAATTGACTCGTCGGATATTGAGATCCATGTTTGGGTCGAGATTGCAAACCTAATTAAAGAGCGATACCACAGCTACGACGGATTTGTAGTACTTCACGGTACAGACACAATGTCCTTCTCTGCATCTGCTCTTGGATTTATGCTTGAGAATCTGGAAAAACCGGTGATATTTACAGGTAGTCAGTTACCTATAGGAATGCTGAGAACAGATGGAAAGGAGAACCTTATCTCATCAATTGAGATTGCTGCTGCAAAAGATGAGATAGGAAGAGCTGTTGTACCCGAAGTTTGTGTCTATTTTGAAAATATGCTCTTCCGCGGCAACAGAACATCAAAATATAATGCAGAGAATTTTAGTGCATTCAAATCTTATAACTACCCACCTCTGGCTCAAGCGGGAATTCATATAAAGTACAACACCCCATACATATCCTATCCTAAAGCTTGGGGAGAGGAGCTTGTTATAAACTCTAAGCTGGACACAAATGTGGCCATCCTTAAAATATTTCCCGGAATCTCTCCTTCTGTGGTTAGCAGCTTCCTTAATATAAAAGGTTTAAGGGCTCTTATTCTGGAGACATATGGATCGGGAAATGCCCCTACAAAGAGATGGTTAATAGATCTGCTAAGAGAGTCTGTAGAGAGAGGGGTTATAATTCTTAATATAACTCAGTGTCCTGCAGGATCAGTTGATATGGAGGCCTACTCTACAGGGATTCTGCTTAAAAAGATAGGTGTTTTAAGCGGGTACGACAGTACTACAGAAGCAGCATTGACAAAATTATTTTTTTTATTAGGACAAAGCTCAGATAATATGACAATTAAGCCATTATTACTAAAAAACTTAAAAGGAGAAATTACAATCAATTAGTGTATATTAAAATTTTCTTTATAAATTGCACAACAATTGACATTGGACTGGAAACAGATAACTATTTAAAATACATTGTTTAATACTTTAATCATTCAAAAATTTATGAAAAAATTTTTCATGTTTTTGGCAGTAATTGGTTTTGTGACCATATCTGCACAGTATGCATCGGCTCAGACACCAGATCCGGCTACAGACCAGACTGTACAACAAGAAACTCCTATCCACCAGCAGCTTAAAACTAAATTTATCGAAGGTGGTGCCGAGTTCATGGCTACAGTTTTATTATGTCTTATATTTGGTCTTGCAATTGCTATCGAGAGAATTATTTATCTTAACATGGCAACTACAAATACCGACAAATTACTTAAGAAAATCGAAGAGGCCTTCGCTACTGGCGGTGTTGAGGCTGCCAAAGAGGTTTGCCGTAACACTCGTGGTCCTGTGGCAAGCATTTTTTATCAAGGGATATCACGCGTTGATGAGGGAATTGATGTTGTTGAAAAATCAGTTGTATCTTACGGTTCAATTCAGATGAGTCAGCTTGAGAACGGTCTTTCATGGATTCAGCTCTTTATCTCTATCGCTCCGATGTTAGGTTTCCTTGGTACAGTAATAGGTATGATTGGTGCATTTGATGCTATTCAGGCAGCTGGAGATATCTCTCCTAACATTGTTGCCGGTGGTATTAAAGTGGCCCTTATCACAACTGTTGCCGGTCTTATCGTAGCGATTATCCTGCAGATCTTCTACAACTACCTCGTTTCAAAGATTGATTCGATTGTTGTTACAATGGAAGATGCATCTATTTCGCTTATCGATATCTTGGTAAAAGCAAAAAAATAGTAGAATTATGTCAAAATTGATAAAATATCTATCGTACATACTACTCGGTCTCGGGGCATTACTTACAGTTCTTTTTTTCTTTAATACTGGCGGAATGATTGACACATACCTTGCGTATGGTTACATTCTGTTCGGGGTTGCAGTTACACTGGCAATAGTTTTACCTTTGCTTAGTGTAATTAATAATCCTAAGTCTCTAAAAAAGATATTGTTGAGTCTCGTGGTTGTTGTAGTGGTTGTCGGGCTTGCATATATGCTTGCCTCCGGTAACCCTCTGACTAATGTAAGTATTGAACCGGAACCATCTGCATCTACACTTAAGATAACAGATACAGGTCTTATAATTACTTACTTCTTATTTGGAGCATCAGTTCTTGCAATTGTTGCAGGCGCCTTGGTAAATATGGTTAAAAACCGTTAATAATAGTTTAATATGGCAAGACCAGTAAAGGAAATCAATGCAGGTTCAATGGCCGATATCGCATTCTTGCTTCTTATCTTCTTTCTGATGGTAACAACAATGGATGTGGAGGCAGGACTGCAACGTCGTCTGCCGCCAATGCCGGATGAAAATCAGAAACAGGATGATGTTCAAATCAATCGCCGAAACATTTTGGTTGTCCGCCTGAACGATTACGATCGTTTGTTTGCAGGAGGCGAGATGATGGATGTTAGTCAGCTTAAGGATAAGGCCAAAGAGTTCCTGGCAAACCCTGCAAATGATATTAACCTTCCTGAGAGGGAGGATAAGGTTATTGAAGGTTTTGGCAATTTTGCTGTATCTAAAGGAGTTATCTCTCTTCAGAATACTCGCGGTACAAGTTATAAAGCATATATTGAAGTTCAGAATGAGCTTGTTAAGGCAATTAACGAGATTCGTGACGACTTTGCAATGCTTAATTTCGGAAGAAAGTATGCTGCACTTGATGAGGATAGACAGAGAATCGTAAGAGACGCTGTTCCTCAAAATATATCTGAAGCAGAACCTAAGGATACAGGTAGTAATAAACGATAAAAGCAGGTAAAAATGGCAAAATTTTCTAAAAGTGGGAAAAAAAGTGTCCCGGCTATGAGCACGGCGTCACTGCCCGATATCGTCTTTATGATTTTGTTCTTCTTTATGGTATCTACCAGTATGCGTCAAACTGACAGACTGGTTACCGTAAAAGTACCTGAAGCTACCGAAATAGCAAAACTTGAGAGAAAAGATCTTGCTGCATACATATATGTAGGTACCCCAATTCCGAGCAGACAGTCTCAGTTTGGTACCGACGCGCGTATACAGCTAAACGATTCATTCAAAACAGTTGCTGATATCAGAGACTTTATCGCTGCAGAGCGTGAGACAAAGAGTGAATCTGACCGTCAATTTATGACAGTATCAATTAAGGCAGACGAGAACGTTCGTATGGGTATCGTAACCGATATCAAACAGGAGCTTAGACGTACATCTGCACTAAGGATAATGTATAATGCGAGAAGAGCAGATACTCAGGGAAACTAAATTCTAATATTTATGCATGAAAAGGGTGCCTCTTTGAACAGAAGGACACCCTTTCTTGTATATAGATGTATAACTAAAAACAATCGAGATGAAAATTAAATTATTTGTATTAGCGCTGATTCTCTTTGGTGCATCATCAATAATTAATGGGCAGGAGAGACCACAGAGGGCGCAGGGAATGGCTCAGGGGAGAGCAGGACAGATGGAGAGACCTAAGTTCGTATTCTTCTTTATAGGTGACGGTATGGGCATGAGTCAGATATCTATGGCAGAGGCATATCTCTCATCACAGAAGGGAGAGATTGCGAATGAAGCACTCTCATTTACTAAATTTCCAGTTTTGGGTATGGTTACCACCTTCTCTGCAAACTCATATATAACATGCTCTTCTGCTGCCGGAACAGCTCTCTCTACAGGTTTTAAAACAGACAATGGAAAACTTGGTGTAGATCCAAATGGAGATAAACTTACCAGTTTTACCTACAAGCTTAAAGAGAGTGGAATTCCGGTTGGAATCACCTCAAATGTTACAATTGACCATGCCACACCGGCTGCATTTTATGCAAACAGTATAAGTAGAAATAATTACTACGAAATAGCTCTCCAATTGCCTAAAAGCGGATTCGATTTCTTTGGAGGTGGAGGATTTATACAGCCAACCGGTCCGGACAAGGATAAGAGAGATATTTACTCAATCCTTGAAGAGGGAGGATATACAATAGCAAGAGGGGTGAACGACTATATCTCAAAAAAAGGGCCAAAGAAGATGGCGCTTTTCCAGGACAAAGGTAAAGAGGGACCACTCCCCTACGCTATTGACAGATCTGCAACAGATCTAACACTTAAGCAGGTTGTTGCAGTAGCGATAGACCATCTCTATGGGACTAAAGGGTTCTTTATCATGGCAGAGGGTGGAAAAATTGATTGGGCAGGTCATAGTAAGGATGGTAAGACTAACATCCTAGAAGTACTCGATTTTGCGGATGCAGTTGAGGTTGCATTTCAGTTCTATCAGAAGTATCCAAATGAAACTCTTATCATTGTAACTTCGGACCACGAAACAGGGGGGATGAGCCTTGGCAGTGATCGCGGCTATGAGCTTAAACTTGGTGAACTCGGGAGTCAGACCAGCTCTATGGAGATTAATAAAGATAGTGTTGCCGTATATAGTGAATTAAACAGCAAAGCGAGGATAGGATGGACAACAACCTCTCATACTGGAGTAGCTGTTCCTGTTTACGCAATAGGACCGGGAAGCAGACTCTTCTCCGGTAGAATGGATAACACAGATATCCCTAAAAGAATCATGAGATTACTGGGGCTTGAACTTTAGGTCATAATACTCAACCATTTTATAAAGAGCATAATGATAAAAAAATATTATCTGATACTTGTACTAATGCTCACAATCTCATCTCTACACGGTACAACAGTACCTAAGAGGGAGTTTCGTGGAGCGTGGATTCATACAGTGGGTAATCAGCTTTTCCCAAAGATGAGTGCAGACTCCATTAAGGAGTATCTTACAAAAACCCTGGATATCTTTGAGAGAGCAGGGATAAACGCTGTCATATTCCAGGTAAGACCACAGGCAGATGCATTTTACATATCTAAGATAGAACCATGGAGCAGATTTCTAACCGGAGAGCAGGGGAAAGCCCCAACCCCGGTTTGGGACCCTCTTCAGTTTATGATTGAGGAGAGTCATAAACGAGGTATGGAGTTACACGCCTGGTGCAACCCTTATAGAGTCACCTCTAATGATAAAGAGCAGCTCCACCCTGGACATCTCTACTTTCAAAATCCGGAAATCTTCAAAAAATATGGCAAACAGCTCTACTTTGACCCGGGTGAGCCCAAATCGATGGAGCATACAATAAGAGTAATTGCAGATTTAGTATCGCGTTATAATTTGGATGCAATTCACTTCGACGACTATTTTTACCCATACCCTATTGCCTTTGAGGAGTTTCATGATGACGCCTCATTTGTGAAATATGGTAAAAGTCAAGGATTTGAATACTGGCAAAAGGGAGATTGGCGCAGAAATAATGTCTCCACGCTAATTAAGGCACTTAATGACACAATCAAAGCTTTGAAACCATGGGTAAGATTTGGAATAAGTCCGTTTGGAATACACCGCAATCTTAAGGATACCCCTGACGGAAGCGGGAGCAACACAAATGGCCTCTCAAATTACGATCAACTCTATGCCGATGTACCTCTTTGGGTAAAAAACGGTTGGATCGACTATAATGTGCCTCAAATATACTGGAAGATAGGGCATCCTGCTGCAGACTATAAGACATTAATTGAGTGGTGGAGCAGATCCAACTATGGCAAACATCTCTATATAGGTCAGAATATATCAACTTTTACCGAACCTGATCTGGAGAACCCACTTAAAACTCAATTTGAAGCCAAGATGAGAATGGTGAGAGAGTTACCTGATGTTCATGGCAATGTTTGGTGGCCCGGCTGGAGTTTAACAAGAAATCCGGATGGGTTTACCGATTCTCTTACTTTAAAATACCAGAGATACCCAGCCCTTATTCCTCCCTATTCGCATATAGACTCTATCGCACCTATGGCTGTTTCAGAGCTCAAGTACAAATCGGGGAGATTAATCTGGCATCATAAAGAGGTTTCAGACCCTATGCAAACAGCTCATTTTTTTGCAGTTTACAAATTTCCGGAAGGTATTAAACCTCTTCTGAGCGAAAGCAGATATCTTGTCAAAATAGTTAAAGATTCCCAGTATATATTACCGGCCTCCAATATAAAGGAGAATTACTCATACATTGTTACAGCTATTGACAGATGCTGGAACGAAAGTCCCCCATCAAAAACATTGATAATTAAACATTAAGAAATAGTTCTTGTCATTTAGCGGCATTTTAGTAAATTTGCCGCTAAATTTTATTTATTTTCCACCTATCTGATGAAAAAGGTAATCTCCTTCTCTCTCTTCTTAATAGCAGGATTAGTACTATCCCAGACACTTCCAAATTTTTTTGAAGAGAGCTATGACTCATTAAAAGGGACTATCAGCACTCTGCTCTATATTTGTCTATCCTTTATAATGATTAATGTAGGAAGGGAGTTTGAACTGGATAGGGTAAGATGGAAAAGTTATGTAAGCGATTACTTTATTGCAATGGCAACAGCAGCTCTACCCTGGCTAATGGTTGCTTTCTACTTTGTCTTTGTATTGCTTCCTGTTGAGTGCAACAGCAACTGGGAAGCCTGGAAAGAGAGTCTGCTTCTAAGCCGGTTTGCGGCTCCCACATCTGCCGGTATTCTTTTTACCATGCTTGCAGCCATTGGCCTTAGAACCAGCTGGGTTTACAAAAAGATTCAGGTACTTGCCATTTTTGACGATCTGGATACAATTATCCTGATGATCCCTCTTCAGATCTTAATGATTGGGATGAAGTGGCAGATGATGGCGGTAGTGGTAATTGTTATTGCTCTTTTATGGTATGGGTGGAGAAAAATGGGCTGCTATAATATCAGACAGGACTGGAAAGCTCTCCTTTTTTACTCCGTAGTAATAGTCACCCTTACCTGGTCGCTGCACTTTATAACTGCATCTTTTTTGGGAGAAGAGGAGGGAATACATATAGAAGTTTTACTCCCTGCATTTGTCTTTGGTATGCTTATGAGTGCAGTGCATATAGATAACAGAAATGAAAGAAGGGCTTCCGGAGCAGTCTCTATGCTATTTATGCTCCTTGTAGGGATGAGTATGCCTCTCTTCATTGGAGAGCACTCAATAACCGAAGATATTACCGCAGGTGCATCCCTCCTTGGCAGTCAGCCAATGATTCCGGCAGGCAGAGTTGTGATGCATGTAATTATTGTATCAATACTCTCAAATATAGGAAAACTTGTACCTTTGTTATTCTACAGAGAGAGACTTATTGAGGAGCGCCTTGCTCTCTCAATTGGTATGTTTACAAGAGGAGAAGTGGGTGCCGGGATAATATTTATTGCTTTGGGATATAACATTGGAGGTCCGGCTCTAATGATATCTGTATTGAGTATTGTTCTCAACCTTATACTC
>JAUYTB010000045.1 GCA_030695305.1 Bacteroidales bacterium | reverse complement strand
AAAAGAGAGAGTTGGCTCTTCTTAAGGTGTGTCTGCCTATCAATTTATAAGAGACAGTATAAAAAAGAGCAATACTAAAGATTGTTCCCACTACAACGGGATAGATAAAATCTCCCATCTCCCTCCTCACATTTCCAATGGTTTGCACAAACCCGGCAAAGATTATAAAGCCAACTATCCATATTATTGAGTGTACAATATGCTCTCTGTATTTTAAAACATTCATCATCAAATAAATATTAGTTTAAGAATTGATAAGTCAAATTTAGAGTTAATTATCAATTAAGAGATGGCATATTGACAAAATCACAATAACTATATATAAAGCACCAAAATTTAAGGATGACCTTTGTTTGTCACACAATAGTACTCTTTTAAAGAGTTATTTTAAATGTTAATCACAAAGATTTGTACCCCAACATGGATGCCTCTACTTTCGTTGTGCATTTACCAACTAATCGAAACAAATACCAAATTACAATGAAAAAAATATTTTTTACACTACTAATTACTCTTCTCTACATTGGAGTTATGGCAAATGAGAACTCAGTAAAAGAGGGGAGAAAAGAGAGAGATCAGTTTGCCGGAAAATGGTTTGGAGATCTCAGGGTTAATCCAAATTTTAAACTTTTAATAGCTTTTGAAATAACAGCACTGGCAGGCGGAGATTATGAGGCCATAATGCACAGCGCAGATCAGAAGAGCTTTAATATTACCGTAGACAGGGTAGTAGCAGAAGGCGACTCAATAATTTTAGAGATAAAAATGCTTGCATCAATCTATAAAGGGCAACTCACAACAGACTCCATATCAAACAAAAAAACACTCATCCAAGGCAACCTGGGAAACCCGGGAAACCGTGGTCTGACCTTAACTCTCCAAAAGTGTGAAGAGTTTCCTTTTCATATTGCCAAGAGGCCTCAGGAGCCCAAAAAGCCATACTCGTATCATTCAGAAGATGTAACCTTTACAAATACCGAAGAAAAAATCTCATTAAGCGGCACATTTACAAAGCCGTTTGGCGTAGAGAGGGCCCCGGCTGTAGTTCTGATTTCGGGCTCCGGACCATCTGACAGAAACCAGACAATCTTTGGTCATAAAGTATTTCTTGTACTTGCAGACTACCTTACCCGTAACGGCATTGCTGTCTTGCGTTATGACGACCGGGGGACCGGAGAGTCTCAGGGAAGCTTTAGAAATGCAACAGTAAGAGATCATGCTGCAGATGCTTCATATGCAATAGAGTACCTCAAGAGCAGAGCCGATGTGGACTCTTCAAGAGTTGGCTTGATAGGTCATAGTCTGGGAGCGGAGATTGCTCCTATCACTGCAACTATTAACAACAGCACAGCTTTTATTGTATTGATGGCAGGCTCTGCAATCTCACTTAAGGAGGTAATCTTTGAACAATGTGACGCTGTTTTCACATCAAGAGGTGCCTCTAAAGAGGGTATTGCTTTAAACAGGGAGATATTAGAGAGCACAATGGAGATATTTAAAAACTCTGTAAATGATAG
>JAUYTB010000032.1 GCA_030695305.1 Bacteroidales bacterium | reverse complement strand
GTATCGCCCGTCTCTATTGAGACACTGCCGGAGAGCATCTTTAAAGATGCATAAAAAAAGGAGAGGGGACGGGATACCCCTTCCGGGCTGATTTGGGCACATATATCCGGTTGTGCCACACATGCAACAACGGCTCCAAGGAGTGCAGATGAGAAGAGGGTTATAAAAGGGGATATCTTTTTGATTATAAGAATAATTGTAAAGACAGGCACAAGCAGTAGCCATGGAGAGATATTGAATGTCCCGGAGATTATACTTAGCTGATTCTCCACATTTAGGGCATTACTAACCGGCAATATAAAGCCAACGGCAGTAAAGAATATTACTGTAAGAATAAAGCCCGGAATGGTTGTTATCAGCATATATTTCACGTGTTCATAAAGATCTACTCCGGCAACTGAGGCAGAGAGATTTGTAGTGTCGGAGAGTGGAGAGATCTTATCCCCAAAATATGCTCCTGAGATTATTGCACCGGCAAGCCACGGCGCCGGAAATCCAAGTATCTGTCCTGCTGAGAGCATTGCTACTCCTATTGTCCCTATTGTTGTCCAAGAACTCCCGGCCATTACAGATACCATTCCCGATAGAAGAAAAGCTATTAAAAGAAAGACCTTTGGACTTATTATCTTCAATCCGTAATAGATCATAGAGGGTACAACCCCACTTATCATCCATGAGCCGGTGAGGGCACCTATCATAAGAAGAATGAAAATTGCAGTTCCTGTCTTGGAGAGGTGATCCATCATCCCTGCCTCCAGCTTTTCCCAGGGTACTTTTAAGTAACTTATTGCAATAATCGAAGAGAGGACACTGGTAAACAGAAGTGCAATTTGAGAGGGACCTGCAGTAACATCTTCGCCAAAGATTTTAACTCCTATAAAGATAATTGTTATCAGCACCAAAACAGGAATCAAAGAGACGATAAGGCCTGGTTTTTTCATTTATGAAAGATTTATCAATAGTTTATAGTTTGTTAAGGTTCTCGTTTGCTATACTGTGTGTTTATTCAGATTCCGCTGAAGTTTACAGATTCAAATGCCAGCGTTGGAATAAGCCATCTTCCGCTCTCTCTTGGGTCTGTTCCAA
>JAUYTB010000028.1 GCA_030695305.1 Bacteroidales bacterium | reverse complement strand
ATGCCCTCTCAGATGAGGAGTTCGATAGAGAGAATGACCTGCACTCTGTTCCCCAGCTATTTGGAAAGAGATTAGGGCTCATTGTATCTTCAGTTGGACACTTTTTAATATTACCCTTGCTGGTTCTATTATATTTTGTGGTCAATTCCGGTGCAGATGGCACTCTTGGTTGGCTCTACATTACTGGAAGTGTTATTTTTTCAATCCTGCTTCTATGGCAGCATCTAATTGTTAGCCACAAAGATCTCTCGCGGATTAATGCCGCCTTTTTTACCCTCAACGGTATAGCATCAGTCCTTTTTGCCGCCTTTTTTGTGGCAGACCTAATCTGATCTCATTATCCAGGATGGTTTATCTTGTAGTCAATGCCGGCTTTTTTTGCTTGGCTTATCTGGTATTTTCTGAGAATTCTATATAGTTTACCCTCTTTCAGAAATTTCGCTCCGGTCTGGTGGAAGCAAAATGGGATATCTGCTTCTATGCACTGCTCTCTTATATTGAGCACCCATTCATAATCGCAAATGCGCGCCTCATTCCCGGACTCTCCGCTCGCGGCAACCTCTTCTATTGATTTGTCAAGCCAAGCTCTCAGGTCTACTCTTTCCAGCAGTGGTGCGCATATGATGGTCTTGTGTTTTATAGGCAGACTCTTAAATATGGGAATCCGGTAGTCGGCCCTATCCTGATTCTCTATTGTGCATCCTACTATTACATTTTCATAACCATCTCCCCAGTCGGTTGGCAGGGAGACTTTAAACCGGTCAATTCTCTTTGTAAAGATGTAAAAGATGAGATCTCTTCTCTCTTTTATTATCGTCCACGCCTCTGTGCGCCAATCATCTGCTTCATCTACAAAGAAATCGGAGGTAAAACAGGTGAAAACCAACGTACCGCTCTCTAATTTGAAGCTCTTATCCCTCTTTCTCTTTAAGGGAAGGTCGAATGAAGACGTTTTACGGACTTCACTGCTTTGAATTAGGGGGTTATATCTGCTGTCCTGCCTGTAAACATAGCAGTATATGCACCCTTCGCTAATCTTCTTGCACCCGTGCCAGGGGTTCCAGTTTGCGGTTTTCATAGGAGGGCTATAGCAAAAAGAGTTTTGATATAGGATAGCGGTTTGCATTGGGCTCTACATTTTGCCTAACTTTTTGCATAAAGAATTGTAGAATTGCCTCAGGGCTATTTGCAAAATTTGGATCTGACGCCCTCTTTTGCTCAAACTCTCTCCTGAGCTCAGGGTCTTTTTCCATCATCTCCCTTCCTTTGACCTCCATATAGTTAAGGCGAATCCAAAACTCTGTTGCAGGTCGTGCATAGAGGTTGTAGAACCCCCAGTAAACCAGGGATGTGGGAGATTTTGGTTCCAGAAGGTGAGCTATTATCTTAACTTTGGGCTGGTTAGTATATACAATTATATCTCCTCTGTTATACTTGACAACCTCTTTTTGGGTTGTGTAATCACTTTCTAGGGTTACCCTCCCTTCATAAGGGAACTGCGACCATTTAGGGTTGACAAAACGGTATGTCTCCACTTCAAACAGAGAGTCTCTTTTAATCTTGTGATATTTAATGCCGTGCAAATCGAGTAACTCTATTGTGGATATGTTCTCTTGAGGTATCAAATATGCCTCCGGAAGCTTTATCTGAGACTCTTTTGTGTATGAGGTAAAAAGTGGCATCTTAAGAGTTATGGGTGCAGAACGGTCCTGATAGGTCCATTTAGCACCGGATAAGTCGCTAATGACTGTTTTTTCTCTCCATCCAAGAAAGTCCACCTCGATACTCTCTTTACGATCGTGTTTAAACATAAGAGGAAGGGAGTCTGCACGGAACTTTGCCGATGAGACAAATTTGTCGGACAGGGCAACAGCTGATTTAAGTGAAGCTGCATTTGCACCTAATATCTCCATAGAGTGTTTTATCATAAGATAGGCAGATGTAACCCTCTCTTTGTATGGTTTGTAGATGTGATTCTCTATCAGCATCCCGATTCTGTTGTTTGCAGATGCATAGCCGTTTGAGTATTGCGGTGGAAAGTTATCCGGAAGTACTCCTGCTCCGGGGTTTGTATAGCTGTTGAATTCGAAGTATGGGAAGATTGGATACCCTTTTGACTCCATTTTGGTATTGAGCTCCTTTTCGAATAGCTCTTTTGTCCATTTAAAGAGGTCCGGAGCAAGAAATCCGCAGTGATCCAGCCCGTATGTTGTTACATATTGGAAATCTGCACCATTAGTTACGTGAATATCAATAAAGAGCTCTGGCATCCACTTTGAGTAGAGCTTTAACAGTGCTCTTGTCTCGGGAGCATCTGCCTTTATAAAGTCGCGGTTCATATTAAACCTCTGAGCTGTAAATCTGGCACCCACCTCTTCCGGGCCATTCTGATTTATCCTGTAGTGAGAGCCGAAATCTTCGTGGCCATCTACATTTATAATTGGTATAAAAAGAAGAGAAACATTATCTAATATGCCTGGAAACATCTTATTTATAGCAATATCCCTTA
>JAUYTB010000021.1 GCA_030695305.1 Bacteroidales bacterium | reverse complement strand
TTATCTTCACCGGCCAAAGTAACAATCGCTTTTTTAAAGTGATTGGTACGGCCTGACAATAATCCCGCTTTAGTAAAGCGGCTTTTACGTTTTCCGTGGTAGTTCATTGTGTTTACATCCAACACTTTCACACCGTACATCTCCTCAACCGCTGTTTTGATCTGAATTTTGTTTGCAAAGCGGTCAACCATGAAACCGTAACGATTCAACTTTTCGCCCTGAATCGTCATCTTTTCTGTAACTATAGGCTTAATTAAAATTTCCATTTTCCCACGGTTTAATTATTTCCAAACTTACCTTGCAGAATATCCTGAACTCCATCCATAAGCACTAGAGTTGTTGCATTAACAACGTCGTATGTATTGATTTCGTTTACGTTAATTACTTTAACGTTTTGCAGGTTTCGTGAAGAAACGTAAATATTATTCATATTTTCCGGAAGCACAAACAGAACCTTTCTGTCATTCATGTTAAGATTTTTGATAATATTCATAAAATCTTTTGTCTTAGGGGCTTCCATAGAGAAGTTCTCAATTATTCTCAAAGATTCCTCTTTCACTTTATAAGAGAGTGCAGAGAAACGTGCAAGTTGTTTGAGTTTTCTATTAAGCTTAAATCTGTAGTCTCTTGGTCTTGGACCAAATACACGTCCACCACCTACATAGATATTAGCTTTGATACTTCCGTGACGAGCACCACCAGATCCTTTCTGACGAACAACCTTCTTAGTACTGTATGCCACTTCCCACTTCTCCTTTGTCTTGTGAGTTCCCTGACGCTGGTTGGCCAGATACTGCTTCACATCAAGGTAAATAGCATGATCATTTGGCACTATGCCAAAGATACCCGGATCCAGAGCCACTACTTTTCCTGACTCTGTTCCATCAATTTTGTAAACTGATAATTCCATAGATGCTTATTCCTCCACGATTACATATGAACCTTTAGCACCGGGAACAGATCCCTTTACTATCAGAAGATTATTCTCAGGAATAACCTTCAAAACTCTTAGGTTCTGGATTTTCACCTGATCGCCACCCATTCGGCCGGCCAATCTTTTACCTTTAAATACTCTTGAAGGCCAAGATGATGCACCCATTGATCCTGGGGCACGAAGTCTGTTGTGCTGACCATGTGTCTGTCCGCCTACTCCGCTGAAACCATGGCGTTTCACAACCCCCTGGAATCCTTTTCCTTTAGATATTCCTACTACATCTACCCATTCCAAATCCTCTTTTCCAAAGACATCGGCAACGGTGATAGTGTCACCAAGCTGCAACTCTTTGCCGTATTCGTTAGGGAATTCGACAAGTTTGCGTTTTGGTGTGGTGTTTGCCTTTTTAAAGTGACCTGATAGGCCACCGCTGGTGTGTTTTTCCTTTTTTTCGTCATAGGCAAGTTGTACAGCGGCATAACCATCTTTCTCTTCTGTACGTACTTGCGTAACAACACACGGACCAGCCTCAATAACGGTGCATGGAATATTTTTTCCATCGGCACCAAAAACAGAAGTCATTCCGACTTTC
>JAUYTB010000013.1 GCA_030695305.1 Bacteroidales bacterium | reverse complement strand
CAAGGTCCACAACCCTTGCCAAGGTCTACTTCACCGGCTTGCCGGTCAATGTCCAGCCGGTTATTGTTGATATGTATGGGATGAGTGCCATTGCAATCTTTTTTTGTCCTTCGTAGTTTGGATGACCAACAGAGCCAAGATCACTGTCGCTGTTATATATACCGTAATGGTAGGCGGTGAAGTGAAGATTTGGATCTTTGCTGTTTGCCACCATCTCCTGAATATACTCAAAAGCCATTCCTCTTCTTGCAGGAGCAACACAAAGAATAGGCGTATCACCATATTTTGCTCTCAGTTGAGAGATGATTTGCATGTAAGCAGATGTAAACTGATCTTTGTTTGGATGAGGCCTGGTTGAGAAATCATTTGAACCAAGATTAATTACAACAATGTCCGGCTTGTAAGAGGTAAAATTCCACATCTGCCCCGGGTCCATATCAAATGTTTGCAGCATCTTATCCTTCATCGATATCCTTGATACAGGCAATGAATCCCCGTAGTTTCTTGCAGCACCCCAGCCGGAGTGAGCAATAAAAGTGTAATCTGTATTGAAATATCTAGAAAGAATAGCACCAAAAGCCAGATTACAGTTCTCTGTAGAGGCAAGAAACATCTCATCCTTACTTTTACCCTCGGTACCAAAGCCAGCAGTAATTGAGTTACCAATAAACTCTATATGTCTGTCTCTTCCCGGGTTATATGGAAGAACCTCTCCCCTGGAAGAGAGTACCAGAGAGTGTATGGTTGTCATGCCCTGCTCACCCTCGCTTCTCTTCTGCAATTTTATAACGTTCTCCCTTCTACCTGCGTCGGCCGCCAAAACAATAACAGAGTCTTTTCCGAAAGTTGTAATCACACCCTCTTGCCTGCCGTTTATAAAAAGGTTATAGTAATTTTTCCTTGTATCAGAGACGCGAATAGCTAAAAACCCACCCGTAAACTTAATCTCCAAATAACTGCCGCTCCAGTCAAAACTGACAGAACCGTCATCTCCTTTTAATACTCTTCCGGTATATCTAACATTAGAATTGTCTGCTCTCTGCTCTTTATAGAATCTGTCAGATACTTTTCTTCTTTGTTTATCAAACAGATACTGCGCTTTAACTCTCGATTCAATAATACTTAGACTTCCAATAGTGTGAGCCCTTGCATTTGCCTGTGTAGCTATCAACATCGCCTCTCTGTGCGCATTCATAGCCATCTCATTTGCATTATCATGAGCTTTTAATGCACTCTCATGAGATTGTACTGCAATCTCATGAGCTTGTGTGTGATACTGAGTAGCAAGCTCTTGACTATGTGTGGCAGCATTGCTTACTGCTTGTGTATGAGTATTTGCATTCGCCTCCTGTGCCTTTGCAGAGATAACGGAGAGGGTTAAAAACAGTAGAAAAATGGGAATAAACAGACTCTTTTTCATATAAATGGATATTAGAATTATTTTCCTCTTTAATTATATGACCTGTTAGCTATCACTTTACCCTTAAAATCTACACCAAATTTATTGAAAGGATCAAGTATAAGGTCCATTAAAACCGCACACTCCAAACGGGTAAGAGCCCTCTCCTTTGAGAGATCTTTTAACCCGGAACCTCTCCATAGCTCAGCTATCCTTTTCAGATACTCCTCTTGTGTCATATCATTACAAATTGATGCAAATATATAAGAAATTGACACCATATCAACAAGTGAATTTGGATTTTGGCCACTATTTGCTTTAAAAAGTGATGCCAAGTCCCATTTTTTTTCGTATTCGTGAACCTCCCGGTAGAACTCATTGAGGCCCTCAATCAGCTCCCGGTTTGTGATTACTGAGTCTGCATTGAACCATGTCTGGTTCTCCCAACCAACATTTGCACCAACGCCTTTAATAATTCCTGTTACACCTATCCTCTGCAGGGGTTTAAAGTGTATATGGTCATTAGGTAAATCCAGATAAGGCAAAAGATAACCTCCACCTTTTAGTATCTCTCTCTGAACATCTCTAACCGGCACCTGGTCTATCTCTAAACCATCTCTGGAAGCAATTGATGCAAGGACTCCTGCCGCTTCACCAATCTGTAATACAACTGGTTGTAGTCTGGTAGTTCCATTCACAATATTTGTTACAGAGATAGACTTCTCTGCTACAACCAACGATTTTACCTCATCCGGAATAAGCGTTCCAAGAGGTAACCCGTAAGAGGGTACAGGATAGAAGTAGAGATCCGGCAAACTCTCCCAACCCTCATAGCGAGTATGGTGATGATCTACAGGATAATCGCCGACACCTATAGCCGTTCTGTAGAGCTTCTCGCTCTGATTGTAGGGGCTCTTTATATGGTTAATTGTAAACCTCACCTTCCCGTTAATTCTACGCGACTCCCTGTGATATGGGATAAATGGGAATTTATCAACAGTCGGGAACTCATCATCGGCAAGAGCCAGATTCTTAAATCCAAGCTCTGTCTGGATATAATAGAGGAAAGAGAGTGAGTGATTCTTCGCTTTTTGCAGCTCCCGTTCCCGCTCATCGCGAGTTAGCTCAACAATATTTGTATAGTAGTCGTTCCCCTCAATAGGCCAATTAATCATATACTTATTATTTGGCAACTTCCCGTAGGTTATCATCATCTCCGGACTCCATAATCTCTGTTTCTCTTTGGGATTCTTACACTTAGTGCTTATTGTAGAGCAGTAGAAAAGAGATGGATTATAACCAACCGGCTTTGATATTGTCATATCGCGTCCATAATCTTTTAACACCATAACATATGTAAGATCCTGGACAATATCGTTCTCCAGCTCAGGGGCAATATTTTCTCCCGTGATATACCTGGAATCCATACCTATATCGTAACCAACACCTGCTTTTTTGGCAATATCTCCCAACTCTGTAGCATCAATCAGAACCCTTGTGGTAATCTCAGTATATTCATCACCCTTTTTAACCCTGATTTTCCAGCCATTCTCTACCTTCTCAACCCCATCTGCCAAACTGTTATACCACACTGTTGCCCTTCTCTCTCCGGCAATCATATTCTTGAAAATTCTATCTCCAACCGATGGCTCAAACAGGGTTCTGCTTACCCATCCGGTATTGAGAGCCTCTACCCCGCCATAATGCCTCTCCAGAGAGTCTCTAAAACGACTCCAGATTCCGCCGCGGAGCTTGTGATTACCATCAGACGCACTAACACCGGAAGAGGTTAGCATTCCGCCAAGCCACTCAAACTCCTCAATTATTAGCGTCTTTGACCCCATACTTGCCGCTCTTATCGCTGCAGCCACACCACTAGCACCACCACCAGCAATCACAACATCAAAATCTTCTTGCCCTCTTAAACTCTCTTTGTAAACGTTACCAAAACGATCTGTCACTACAACAACTTTTTGTGATTTTTCCGATTTTGGCTTAGCCCGGAAAAATTTATCAGACAAAGATGGGTATATCCATTTATGTTCGAGTTTATCCTTATTTGAGTAGATCTCTCTTGCAAGAGGATCATAACCCTCAAACCTCTCCATAACAGAACTTAAAACACCATCTTCATATAATTCAACTCTCCAGAGTGGGTCGCAGTTCCATACATTAGCAACAACGTAACCTTTGAATGATGGGTCATCCTCACCGGTATAGACTCTCATCTGGTGCTCTTTTGGTTTACCGGTAGATTTGTAGTACCACTCCAGCTTGCTGCCGTCGGCAATATATACACCATAACCCTTTGGTGTCCCATCGGTACAGAGCTCGCCTTGCCACCAGGCACCAGACATAGCTGCTGTTACATGCTCGAATAGATTTGGGGAGATAACTTCGTTGTGGTTGGTGTGTGTATGTCCCGATATAATATGAGTGTTGTATGGTTTGAGAATATTGTATAGTCCTCTATGATTAGCCATTGTAACTCCTGCTCTCTCCATCCGGAATCTATCCCTGTCACTCTTTGAAGTTGTAGTAGGAATATGCACAGCAAGAACTACTGTAGAACCCTCAGGCACATAAGAGAGATTCCTCTCCAGCCATACCATCTGCTTCTCCTCCAGATAGCCGATATAAAAGTAGTCTCTACCTATAAAAAATGAGTCATTAAGGACAATATAGTGTATCTTACCCACATTAAAAGAATAGTAATCAGGGCCAAACATATCTTCAAACTTCCACTTTGAGGTCTCGTGAGATCTTCCGTTTACCACCATATCGTGGTTCCCTACAACATTAAAGAAAGGGATACCGGCTCCCGACATAACCCTGTTATATTGAGGGTAGAGAGTGTGATCGTGAGATATCAGATCGCCAGCTGCAATGCCATGAAAAGGAAGATTATAGCTCTGTACCGTCTCTCTTATATCTGCAACACCCTCCTCCAAAAGAGCAAACTCCTTTGCAGAGTAAATCTGAGGATCAGCCATAGCTATAAAACCATGACGATTGTCATCTTCTCCCTTTTTAATAAGAAAGAAGTCGTATGATCTTTTTTTCTCTCTCTCTAAGGGGATATAGAACTTCACAACCCCATCCTCAACAGGGGCGCTGTAGCCGGAAGGAAGTGACAGATATACAAATTTGCTTCTACTACCCGACTCCAGAGAGTAGACTCCTCCTTTTCCCGTTACTGTAAAGTTCTCTCCATCTGTTACAACAACACCCGCGAGCGGAGTACCTCCGGCAGTAACCCTGCCTTTAATTGTTATTGCCCAAGTTAGCGTGCTGTATAGGGTAAATACTATTATAAACGAAAGGGTTACAAATCTTTTCATCTCAAAAATCTTTATGTTTTTAAATCAATTAAGCTTGTCATGAGTCTATCGGCCATTAACAGTTATTTGTTGTGAATTGGCTTCAATTTGGCGGATTTCCGGACTCTCCAGAATTTGCCAGCATTGATAGAGCGCACGAGGGACATGAAAACAACCTTTCCATTTACCCCCTTTTAAATCTAACAAAACCTCTCCCCTGCGGTTAAGATAACCAAACCACTCCCCATGCTCACTATCTTTAAATCTTGCCCACGTGTAGTCATGAAGTTTTTTAAACCACTCCAGAGACTTTTCACACCCTGTCAGCTGATAGGCTTTTAACATAGTAATCATGCTCTCTGCATGAACCCACCACAATTTCTGATCCCACTCCAGCTGTTGTGTCGGATGGCCTTTAATATCCATAAAATAGAAGATTCCGCCAAACTGCTTATCCCACCCATACTCAATTGTATTTAGGGAGATCTCAACAGCTTTTTTAATAATATCTTCTCTCCCAAGCTTCACCCCAAGATCCATGATAAACCACATCGCCTCCAGTGAGTGCCCCGGATTAATCAACCGCCCCTCAAAAGAGTCGGAAAAATTTCCATCCATTGTTACACTCTCCAAAATTAGTCCACACTCCTCTCTGTAGAATACGTTGAGAACCTCATGAAGGCAGCTCTCAACTGTTTTGTCTATAAGCTCTTTATCTACAAGGTGCTCTATTTCTAGCGCAAGATTACATAAGATCATAGGGAGTGAAAACCCCTTTAACTCTCTTGTCCCGGGATAGGCCTTATTCCATACTCCTTTGGGATTATCCATCTTTTGGATAATCTTATCAAAAGTCCTCTTTGCAATCTCTCCATACTCTTTGTTACCGGTAGCAAGACTCAGCTGAGCAAACGCCATTGTTGCAAAGGTATATGAGAAGATATTGTAGGGTTGAACAAGAGGACTACCCTCTTTATTAACAGAGAAGTACCAGTTGTAGTCGCCGTCATGACCGTACTTATTGAGAAATTCAGCACCTTGTACTGCGCAATCCAGCCACTCCCTCCTCTTTTCAACTTTGTTGTACATCATGGAAAAGAGCCAAACCTGACGCCCCTGTAACCATATAAATTTATCTGTATCGTAAACACTCCCCTCTCTGTCCAGACAGGTAAAATACCCCCCATACTCTCTGTCCTGAGATTTCTCAAGCCAAAAAGGGAGTATATTATTTAAAAGCTCGTCTTTGTATTGACCAGCCAATTGCTGAAAATCCATCTTATTTATGTTTATCAAAAGTTCTTAAATAATCGGTATATCTGTTGAACAGATGTCCTGCCTGGAGATATGCCGATTGCGG
>JAUYTB010000011.1 GCA_030695305.1 Bacteroidales bacterium | reverse complement strand
ACGCCGCTACTGCCGAGGTGGTAGGATTGCTGGGACTTATACCGGTAATGGTTGATGTAGACGAATATACCTTCAATATAAGAGTGGAGGATATCGAAAAGGCAATTTCGCCTAAAACCAAGGCGATTGTTCCTGTACATCTATTTGGCCAAAGTGCCGATATGGAGGGAATTACTCAAATTGCAAAAAAACACAATCTCTTTGTCATTGAGGATAACGCACAGGCAATAGGGGCAAAGTACCGCTTTAAAGATGGTACAGTAAAACACCTAGGTACCATTGGAGATATTGGATGTACATCTTTTTTCCCCACAAAGAATCTTGGATGTTATGGAGACGGAGGTGCAATCTTTACTCAGAACAGCGAGATTGCAGAGAGGATAAGAATGGTGACAGACCATGGACAGAGAGTTAAATACTATCATGATATTATTGGATGCAACTCTCGTCTGGACACAATACAGGCAGCAGTTCTCAATATTAAACTGACTCATCTTGACGAGTACTCGGCAAACCGATATGAGGCGGCTCAAAGATACAAAGAGATGCTGGGAGGTATTAAAGAGATTCTGCTCCCGGTGGAGTCTCCGTTCTCGACACATGTCTATCATCAGTTTACAATACAACTCTCGGAAAAGAGAGAGGATCTTAAATCATTTTTGGCAGAGAGAGGTATCAGCTCCATGGTCTACTATCCTATGTCCCTCAACAATCAGAAGGCCTTCTCATCTATATCCAGAATACCTGTATCACTCTCTAATTCCGAAAGACTTGCCGCCTCTGTGCTTTCGCTCCCTATGCATACAGAGCTAAACTATGAAGTACAGAGAGTGATTTGCGACAACATTAAGCTGTTTTACAATAAATAATTTTTATAATCAGGAGTTATGAAGAGATCTAAGGTTCTTGTAACGGGAGGCACCGGATATATTGGTGCCCATACAGTAGTTGAGCTGCATAAAACCGGCTACGAAGTAATAATCGCAGATAATCTCTCTAACTCTTCCCTGGATGTTCTGGATGGGATTGAGAAAATCACAGGGGAGAGACCCCTCTTTGAAAAGGTGGACTGTACAGATTACAGTGAATTGAACACACTTTTTTTAAAGTATGAAGATATCAAGTCGGCGATCCATTTTGCTGCATTTAAGGCAGTTGGCGAAAGTGTCGCAAAGCCTTTGCTCTACTACAGGAACAATCTGCTCTCACTTATAAACCTTATTGATATAATGACCTCCCGAGGGGAGAGCTCTATAGTATTCTCCTCTTCATGTACGGTTTACGGACAACCGGACCAGGAGCATTTACCGGTTGGCGAAGATGCGCCACTACAACCGGCTCAGTCACCTTACGGAAAGACAAAACAGATGTGTGAAGATATTCTGAAAGACTCTGCTTTAGCTATGGCCGACAGATTAAAGGTAATTTCACTCAGATACTTCAACCCTGTGGGAGCACACCCTACTGCACATATTGGAGAGTTGCCGTTGGGTGTTCCTCAAAACCTGCTGCCTTTTTAGCACAGACTGCTGCCGGCATCAGAGATATGCTGAGCGTATGGGGAGATGACTACAGTACACCTGACGGATCCTGTATAAGAGACTATATATATGTTTGTGATCTTGCAAAGGCGCATGTTGCGGCACTGGAGAGAGTGACTGTTAAATCCGCGGCCATGAAGGATAATATGGAGTACTATAACTTAGGGACAGGAAGAGGACTATCTGTACTGGAAGTTATTGATATATTTAAAAGGGCAAATAAGATAGATGTCCCATTTCGTATTGCAGATAGAAGGGCAGGGGATGTGGAGCAGGTTTGGGCTGATCCTTCTAAAGCCAACAGAGAACTGGGATGGAGTGCAGATACTCCTATTGAGGAGGTTATGCAATCTGCATGGAGGTGGGAGAAGAAAATCAGAGGATTGGAGTAGATCTACTCCAGCCCTCTCTCAACTCTGGAGATACTCTCCTCGCGGCCTATCAGTGACATTATATCAGCCACTCCCGGCCCTTTTGACTCTCCCACAAGAAGTAGTCTGAGGCAGTTCATAACCGACCCTGTCTGCCACCCATTCTCCTTTATTAATTGTGAAATCTTCTGCTCAATACTCTCTTTGTCAAAATTTTCCATGACTTTTAATGATTCAGAGATCTCTTTTAGGATAGCAGGTGTACTCTCTTTCCAAAATTTGGCCTTAACTGCCGTGTCGTAACTTTGCGGAGCAGTAAAGAGAAAGTCGGAGAGCGACCAGAACTCTTTGACGAATGATGCTCTCTCTTTTATCATACTCACTGCAGATGAGATGTATTCATCATTTTTATCAATTCCTTTTGAGATTAAAAATGGTTTGAACTCCTCTGCCAAGCTTAAAAGATCTCTTTGGCGGAGATACTCCTGGTTAAACCATTTTGCCTTCTCCGGATTGAATTTTGCTCCGGACTTCACAACTCTCTCAAGAGAAAATGCCTCTGTTAGCTCATTTAAGTTGAAGATCTCCTGTTGAGTCCCCGGATTCCAGCCCAGAAGTGCCAGCATATTTATAAATGCATCGGGATAGTACCCCTCTTCACGGTATCCCGAAGATATCTCTCCGCCGGGAGCTCTCCACTCCAAAGGGAATACCGGAAATCCAAGTCTGTCACCATCTCGTTTGCTTAGCTTACCTTTTCCGTCCGGTTTAAGAAGAAGAGAGAGGTGGGCAAACGATGGTCTGATATCGCTCCATCCGAATGCCTCATACAACATATAGTGAAGAGGCAATGAAGGGAGCCACTCTTCGCCCCTGATTACATCGCTTATCTCCATAAGTCTGTCATCAACAACATTGGCAAGATGGTAAGTGGGTAGCTCATCGGCAGCTTTCCATAAAACCTTATCGTCAAGTGTTGAGCTGTTTACTTCAATCTCTCCCCTAATAAGATCTGTCATCTTAATTATTTTGTCAATAGGCATCTTAAACCGGATAACCCAGTGATCACTCTCATCTAATCGCCGGGATAACTCCTCTTTAGATATTGTTAGTGAGTTATCAAGACTCTCGCGGACAGAGTGGTTGTAGGTGAAAGTTTCACCCGTCTCCTCTGCATCTTTACGCATTTTATCCAGAGCAGACGAAGTGTCAAAGGCATAGTATGCAAATCCTTTATCTACAAGCTCTTCGGCATATTTTCTATAAATACCCCTGCGTTGAGATTGGCGATAGGGGGCGTAAGGGTTCTCTTTGTCTGCAATCTCAGCAATCTTCCCCTCTTTAATTCCCTCATTTGGAGATATTCCGCACCATTCAAGCGCCTCAATGATATACTCCTCTGCTCCAGGCACAAACCTTTGAGAGTCGGTATCTTCTATTCTAAGAATAAATTTACCTCCTCTCTTTTTTGCATAGAGGTAGTTATACAGAGCTGTTCTCACTCCGCCCATATGAAGTGGTCCTGTTGGGCTGGGAGCAAATCTTACTCTAGTCTCTTTAGCCATTTTAATCCTGTGTTTGATTTATATATGAGTTGTCTGACAGAAGTTGTTGTTTACCGTCGCTCTCCCCGAGCCGGAATGTGCTGCTATCTCTCAGATCTGCTCTTGCTGTATTTATGTCTTGTTGTTTTATTTTAAGCTGTTTCCTGATGTATGCGGGCTGATTCTCATATTTTGTGATATCATCTCCCTGCTCAATAATCAGCGTTGGTTTACTCTTTTTCTCTACACTTTCGCTACTCCCTTCTGCCCCTTTTACCGGCGTGGTCAAAGGTTTGGTGTAATGAAATTCTTTAATTCCAGAAATTCCTGTAATAATCTCATCTTTATTTAATGGCTCTCTCTCTGTTGAGAGGGCGTCGTCTCCCAGTGATACTCTCTCAATGATTTTTCCTCCTCCGGTAGAGAACTGAGGAAGCGAAAGCATATCAAAACCGGTCGCTACAATTGTTACGCTGATAGCTTCGCCTATATCGGGATCGCAAACCACCCCTCTTTTGAAGTTGGAGGCGTTACCGCCTGTAAATTCGCTGATATAATCCATTATCTGAGACAACTCTGCCATTGTGAGCCCCGGTGAGTTGCTGGATGTAATATTTACAAGGACATTTCTTGCCGTTGAGAGATCAAAGTCATTGAGAAGAGGAGAGGCGAATGCCTCTTCGACTGCCTTAATTGCTCTGCCCTCACCTCTTGCTGTTCCAACTCCCATAAGAGCCATTCCGCTGTTGTTCATAACCATTCTGACATCAGCAAAATCTACATTGATAAAACCAGGTCTTGTGATTATCTCGGCAATACCTTTAACGGCAGTACTCAATACGGCATCGGCTCTTGGAAATGCTTCAAAAATTGAGAGTTCCCCAAAGATTTTATATAACTTCTGATTATCAATTATAAGTAGACTATCCACTCTCTTCTCAAGCTCCTTAATTCCTAATACTGCTCTTTTGAGAAATTCGCTCCCCTCATCACGGAATGGAAGAGTGACAACTGCCACTGTAAGAAGTCCCATCTCCCTGGCTATTTCTGCAATCACAGGGGCGGCGCCGGTTCCTGTTCCTCCTCCCATTCCGGCAGTAATGAATACCATCTCTGTTGCCCCCTCCAGAGCTTCACGAATCTTATCTATGCTCTCAATTGCTGCCCTCTTCCCCTGTTCCGGATTGCATCCGGCTCCTAGCCCCCTTGTTGCTACACTTCCAAGCTGTAGTTTATCGGGCACAGGGCTGTTGGCTAATGCCTGAACATCGGTATTGCACACAAGGAAGTCCACATCTTTGATCCCTTGCCGGAACATCTGGTTTACAGCGTTGCCGCCTCCACCGCCTACTCCAATTACCTTAATAATTGACCTCTGTTGTTCCCAGTCTACTGGTAAATAATCTTCCATAGCGCAAAGTTATGCCTCATTATTGGTATTATCAAAAATACTACCTATAATCGCAGGAAACCTGCCAAAAGCACCTCTTTTGCGGGTAGTTTTCTCTTTTTTTGTTGTTTTTCCAATACTCTTCTCATAGTCAGAGTCAACAACTATAACCTCATCCGGAAACAGAGTCATGCATGATGGGGTCGTATCTGTTCTGCTCTTTTCATATTCTGCTCCTAACATAATAAGACCTATAGCTGTAGAGAATTCGGGTTTGCAGATTTCCGGTGCTGTGTCAAAGCTTATATTATTAACAGGAGAGGCAATCCGGGCATCATAACCGGTCTTTACCTTTATAAACTGACGCAGATTTGTCAGTTGCGATCCTCCTCCTGTAATCACTATCCCTGCTCCCAGCTTATCCATATATCCGGAGTTCTCAATCTCATACATAATGGCCTCAATTATCTCCTCAACACGCGCCTCAATAATTCCTGCGATAACACGAAAAGCAACCTCTCTAGAGTCTCTTCCGCCTATTCCCGGGATTATAACGGTTTTATTTTCAGGGGCATATTCGCTGTAACATGATCCATACTGTATCTTCATCTGCTCTGCGTTTCTAATAGAGACGCTGCAACCCTGCCTCAGATCTTCTGTTATGGCATTTCCCCCAAAAGGGATAACTGCAGTGTGCCGTATTATGTTATTATGGTAGATAAGAAGGTCGGTTGTTCCTCCACCTATATCTATCATGGCAACACCAAGCTCCATCTCATCTTCGGTAAGAACAGCTTTGGCAGATGCAACCGGTTCAAGAATAAGCTCTCTCAGTCTGAGCCCTGCTCTGTTAATTACATGCTTACTATGTTCTACCGAGTTGAGTTTCCCAATAAAGAGTTTGTAGTCACCCTCAATTAGCGTTCCGGTCATACCGCAGGCACTCTCTACCCCCATATGATCATCTACGTTAAATGACTGAGGTATAACATGCAGAATCTTTTCGCCGGCACTCACTCTGGAGTTTAGGACATTCTTAATCATCTCTTCCATTTCTGCTTCGGAGATCAGATCATCTGCTTTTCCCCTGTTTTTCCTCTCTCTCTGAGACAGACACTTGATGTTTTGTCCTGCTATCCCTACGTATACCTCTTTGATCTCAATTGACTCCTTCTTTTTGATATCTTCCAGTGATGGCAACAGTGACTCAAGCACGTATTGAATATTTACCACCTCTCCTCTCATTACCCCTTTAGAGGGTGTTTCACGATATGCTACTATACGGAATCCTGACTCTGTTTTTTCTCCTACGAGGGTGACAATCTTAGTTGTCCCCAGATCTATGGCTGCAATATAACTATCCATATATTTAAGTTTTTATCTGTTTATTATCTCTTTTTTTACATACCAGCTGTGTGCTGAACCTTACATCCACCTTGCTGTATTTATCCCATCCCTCTGCAGGTATTACCTTTGTATAGAAGGCATTTAACTTACGGAATTTGAATTCAATATCATCCGGCTTCCCAAATACGATTTCAAACCTTCCCACTCTGGGGTATAAGTAGAGGTCCCCTTTTGAGTCAACGAAGATCTGTCCGATGAGTGAGTTCCAAAAGGTCTCTCTCTCAAGGTATAGAGCCATTGCGTGTATCATCTTAACCCACTCCTTGTTCTGTTCCGGCACTCCTCGAAAGCCCGGAGGAATACCAAGAGGGATACTTCCTGTAATAACAGGGACATATGAGGTGAAGCTTCTCATAAGGGGAAAGATATAAGAGCTCTCATCCATATAGAACCCTCCGTTTGGTGTCTCAATACGCAGGATAGGTCTTCTCTGTCTTATTGTAACCCTCAGCACTCCGCCTCTTGTATAGCTGACATGTGATAATCTTACGGCTGTTCTGTTGTTAATAACGTTTTCCAGTTCATACTGATTGATATTCCTGAGTTTACTCTCATTTATTGTAACACCTTCTACCCTTAAAAGCTCCTTTATCTCATGAGGTGTTACAAACCTGTTTTGAGAGCTGTCCAGGATAATCACTTTAATCTCTTTACATGTAAGATCTCTGCTCTCCTGGTATGAAAGTCTGGATGAGAGTACAAAATATGCAGCCAGTACACCCGTTAAAAGAGTGTACCCTGTATATATGAGAATCCTTTTAAACATTATATCTTCTTTTAAGATACTCGGTTATAGGTTCAATAAATCTGTCGATATCTCCTGCTCCAAAAGTTATTAGTGTATCTATTTCTCTCTTTTTAAGCTCTTCCATCAGTTGCTCTTTGGTTATTAAGATCTTCTCTTTCAGTTTTACATCTTTGAATATAACAGAAGAGGTAATACCTTCAATCGGCAACTCCCTTGCAGGATAGATATCCAGAAGTATAAGAGAATCCAGCTTGCTGAGACTCTCTGCAAACTCTGCTGCAAAATCCCTGGTCCTTGAGTAGAGATGGGGTTGAAAAATTCCTGTAAGTTTTCTGCCCGGAAATATATTTCTGATAGAGCTGATTGCCGCAGTAATCTCTTTTGGGTGGTGTGCATAATCATCTATATATGAGCATGCCGGAGTGTTAAGTCTGATGTCAAATCTTCTCTCTACACCAACAAAAGAGGAAAGAGCACTCTTTATCAACTCCGGATCTATACCATAAAGAATAGCTGCAGCTGATGCTGCTACAGCATTCTCTACATTTATCCATCCGGGGATACCCAGGGTACAATCCTCTATTTTTCCTCCGGGATAGTTAAGATTGAATCGGAAGAACCCACCGTTTACAACCCTGGCCTCGGATATATAAAAGTCACAAGGGGTATCAAATGAGTAAGTAAAAATCTTGGATAAAGATCTATTTGTAACAATCTTCTCTAACCCTTTTCTAACAATGAGAGCTCCATCCTCTTTTACCTGAGAGGCAAATTCGGAGAAAGCTTCCACTATCGAACTTTTATCTTTATATATATCAAGATGATCGGCATCTGCAGATGTGATTATGGCTATATCGGGCCAAAGCTGCAGAAACGAGCGGTCGAACTCATCTGCCTCTGCAACAAGGGTATTGTTTTTGTCCAGCAGAAGATTTGTATTGTAATTCCTGGATATCCCGCCAAGAAATGCAGTGCATCCCACTCCAGAGTCTCTCATAATATGAGCTAAAAGTGTGGATGTGGTTGTTTTGCCGTGTGTTCCTGCAACAGCAAGTGTCCTCTTATCTGCCGCAATAACACCTAATGCTGCAGATCTTTTTACTGTCTTGTATCCGTTTTGGAGAAAATAGTTTAATTCGGGAGAGTCAGATGGTACGGCAGGAGTGTAGATTATCAGGGACTCCTCCTTGCTCTCCTTAACACGTTGTGGAATGTTATCCACAGAGTCGTGATAGTGAATCTCTATTCCCTCTTTTTCCAAATCTCCTGTAAGACGAGTGGCTGTTTTATCATAACCGGATACATAGGACCCCATATGATTATAATACCTTGCCAGGGCACTCATCCCTATACCGCCTACTCCTATAAAATATACACTCTTCATCTTGTCAGCTCCTTTTTCTGTTTACATGTGTACTATCTAAAGAGATAGATATAATCTTTTTTGCAATAGTCACTGCAGAGTCTCTTATGGCAAACTTTTCAATACCACTCTCCAGTTGTGATACTCTCTCAGGTTTATTTATAAGTTCAATTGCCTCTTTCATAAGTGTTTCATAGGCAAGATTATCCGGAATCATCATTGCGGCACCCATGGAGACCAGAGCCATAGCATTGTGCATCTGATGATTCTCTGCAACATTGGGAGATGGAACAAATATTACGGCTTTGCCGGCAATACAGAGTTCCGATATGGTTCCGGCTCCCGCTCTGGATATTACAATATCAGAAGCTGCATATGCAAGGTCCATATCTTTAATAAACTCAAAACTCTTTACAAAATCTCTCGGATTATTTTTGTTAAAGATCTCTGTATCTTTGCGGTAGAACTTGCCACACTGCCAGATTATCTCAACGTTGCTATCTCTGTTCTCCTCTATCCATTTCATTATGCAACGGTTAAGTGTGCCGGCACCAAGACTTCCGCCAATTATCAGGATAGATCTTTTTTCGCTATCTATACCAAAATGGTTGCGTGCCTCTTTGCGCATCTCTTCGGTTGGTTTTCTAATTCCATCTCTAACCGGATTTCCTGTTAGAATTATCTTGTTTGCCGGAAAGAACCTCTCCATATTGGGATAAGCTACACAAATTGCCTCCGCTCTTTTGCTTAAAATCCTGTTGGTTAGGCCTGCAAATGAGTTTTGTTCCTGAATAATATATGGGGTCTTTTTATTGCCGGCCATCCACAGCAGGGGTCCGCTTGCATATCCTCCAACACCAACTACAATGTCCGGCCGGAAGTCGTGGATAATCTTGCCTGCAATCCGGAGACTTTTGAGGATTTTGTATGGAAGTTTAAGGTTTTCAAGGCTGAAACTCCTTTTGAGTCCGGATACCGGAAGGCCCATTATTTGATAACCGGCTGCTGGAACCCTCTCCATCTCCATCTTCCCCTGGGCCCCAACAAAGAGGATCTCGCACTCCGGTAAGAGAGCTTTTAAAGCGTTAGCTATAGATATTGCCGGAAAGATATGCCCCCCGGTTCCACCTCCGCTTACTATTACTCTTAATCTTCTATTCATCTGTTTTCTAAGTTTTACAACTCGGTTACAATAACATCTTCGCTCTCTTTAACCTTCTCTATGGTTCTGCTTACCGACAGAATAACTCCAAAGGCTCCGCTCATGATTATAAGAGAGGTTCCTCCCAAACTAATAAGAGGGAGAGTATGCCCCGTCACAGGCAGAAGGCCTACATTTACACAAATATGGAGCAGTGCCTGAGATGTAATCAGAATTGCCAGACCCGTTACCATCATTGCAGAGAAGGTTGTTTTGCATGCTTTTGCCAGCATAACACATCTTGTAAAGAAGAAGACATACAGCATAAGCACAAATAATCCTCCTATTAATCCCCACTCCTCTATTATAATTGCATATATAAAATCGGAGTATGGGTGTGGCAGCAGGTTTCTTTGTGTACTGTTTCCAGGACCTTTACCCAATACGCCAACCGACGCTATCGCTATCTTTGCCATATCTGCCTGGAAGGTCTTGTCAAGTATCCGCTGTTTTTCAAGAGGAGAGAGGGTTTCGTCTATCTTCTGCTCTGTTCCAAAGCTCTTGATTCTGCTAAACGCTGTATCAACTCTGGGAAACAATCCGAATGCAAAATTTAGGAGCAATACCAGAGTTATTATTCCCAGACCGATTCCGGCGGTTTTAACAAGATGCATCCATTTTATTCCGGCAATCACAAACATAAGGAATGATACGGCAGTCACAAGAATTGCTGCAGAGATACTTCCGTACATAATAAGAAGTACTACGACTCCAACAGGAGCAACTACCCATATAAGAAACTCTTTAAAAGAGTCGAAACTGATTGTCTCCATGATTTTACTGAGGTAGAGAACTACTGCAATCTTGGCAATTTCTGCCGGTTGAATTGATACGCCGAATATCCTGATCCATCGGTCTGCTTCGTTATATTTGCTTCCAAAAAAAAGAGTTACAACTAGTAAAATTATACTGACAACGATGCCTATATAAGAGAGCATACGATACCAACCCAGAGGTATCTTGTAGCAGACATAAAGTGCAGTCAGACCAAAAACCACAAATCTCATCTGCTTGAGGAGAAAGTCCATTGTACTCCTGTTCTCTTTAAAGGCAAGAGAGCTGCTAGATGAATAGACTGCAGCAACAGAGATCATGGCTAAAAAAAACACGATTATCCAGATAACCTTATCTCCCTTAAGTCTGTATATTATAGAGTCGTCATTTGTCATAATCAGAGATTTCTTATTGCTTCCTTGTATTTATCTCCCCTCTCTTCAAAATTTTTAAAAAGATCAAAACTTGCACAGGCAGGAGAGAGCAGTACTGTCTCACCCGATTTTGCCACCCTGTATGCAATATTTACTGCCTCCTCTGCAGAGCTTGCCTCATAAAGCTCCTCAACCTTATCTTCGAAGTCTCTTTTTAGTTTTGTATTATCTAACCCAAGACAGATAATAACTCTCACTTTTTCGTTAACAAGTTCAAAAAGTGGCTCATAGTCATTGCCTTTATCTTTACCTCCAGCAATCCATACAACTGGTGTTGTCATACTTTCAAGAGCGTACCAGGTTGAGTTTACATTGGTTGCTTTAGAGTCATTGATATAGAGCACATTCTTTACTTTAAGAACCTTCTCCAGACGGTGTTCAACCCCTTTAAAGCTGGAAAGGCTCTCCCTGAGAACTTCATTATCAATGTTAAGAATCTTTCCGGTAATAGCAGCCGCCATTGAGTTGTAAATGTTATGCTTTCCCTGAAGAGAGAGTTCATTTAGAAACATTTGATAGTCATTATCGTTATAATGTACGTGCATCTTCTCTTCCCGAACAAATGCTCCCTCTTTAACCTCTTTTACCTGGCTGAATGGCAGTTGTCTGGCATGAAGTACAATATTGTTGAGGTGTGAGATACTTATCTCATCATCAGCACAGAATATAAAACAATCCTCTTTTGACATATTTTGTGTGATTCGGAATTTTGCCCTGATATATCCCTCCATCTCATTATTATATCTGTCCAGATGGTCTGGGGTGATATTGAGAAGAACAGCAATATCTGCCTTAAAATCGTACATCCCCTCTAGCTGAAAACTGCTCAACTCCAGTACGTAGTAGTCGTAACTGCATGTTGCCACTTGGTATGCATAGCTCTGTCCGATGTTGCCGGCCAAACCAACTTTAAGACCTGCATTTTTAAGCAGGAAGTAGATTATTGATGCTGTGGTGGTTTTGCCGTTACTACCTGTAACACAGATTTTTCTAGAGTTATCATATCGCCCTGCAAACTCTATTTCGGAGATTACTGGTATTCCCATAGCGTTTATCTCTTCCATAATTGGGACGCTATCCGGAATCCCAGGGCTCTTGACAACCACATCTGCACATAGGATGTTTTCACGACTATGCCTACCCTCTTCGAAAGGGATCTCATAACTGCCAAGAAGCTCTTTAGCTTCATTGGTAATCATATTGCTGTCGGAGAGAAATACCTCATACCCTTTAATCCTTCCCAGTACTGCTGCACCTGTTCCGCTCTCTCCGCCTCCCAGAATAACCAATTTAGCCATATTATCTAATTTTTAATGTTATTATTGTCAATACTGCAAGCATAACAGCAATAATCCAGAAACGGATAACAATTTTTGCTTCGGGAATTGCTCTTTTAGGTACGTTTATAATTGCCTCAATACCCTCTTTCTGAAAGTGGTGGTGAAGCGGAGCCATTCGGAATACCCTTCTGCCGGTTCCATATTTGATTCGGGTATATTTAAAATACAATCTCTGAATCACTACTGAGAGGTTCTCAATAAAGAAGATTCCGCAAAGAATAGGTATAAGAAGCTCTTTTCTTATCATGACAGCAGCAACTGCAATTATACCCCCGATTGCGAGACTACCTGTATCCCCCATAAATACCTGAGCAGGAAATGAGTTATACCACAGAAATCCCACCAATGCTCCAATAAAGGCCGCCAAAACAATAACTATCTCACCCGTGTTTGGCAGATACATGATATTCAGATAATCTGCATAGATAATATTTCCGGAGAGATAGGCCAGAACAGCAAGGGTAGTCGCAACAATAGCAGAGACGCCTGTCGTCAGCCCGTCCATCCCGTCTGTGAGATTGGTGCCGTTGGATACAGCTGTGACTATAAAAATGATAGTAACTATATATATAATCCATCCGGATTTTTTGCCGGCTTCTCCCTTAAATGGTGATAGCCAAGCGTAATCAAACTCATTGTTCTTTACAAAGGGGATTGTGCTTTTTGTGCTCTTCTCATCTTTAAAATAGCTTAATCTGGGAGTAAAGCCCTCCTGTGTTACCAACTCTTTTTGTACATTCAACTCAAGAGAGCCGGCAGGTACCCGAACCACAGCCTGATCGCTCATATAAAGAGAGATCCCCACAATAAGACCCAAGCTGATTTGACCATATATCTTAAACCTCCCATGTAGCCCCTCTTTATTCTTTTTGAATACCTTTATATAGTCGTCTGCAAAACCTATGACTCCTAACCATATTGTGCTTATTATTAAGAGTTGAACATAGATATTGGTCAAATCTCCAAGAAGAAGAGCGGGAACAAGAGTGGCGATTATTATTATTACTCCTCCCATTGTAGGTGTTCCTTTTTTTGCAAGCTGACCCTCAAGTCCAAGATCGCGAATCTCTTCGCCTATTTGCCTCTTAGCAAGTCTTCGGATTATCACCTTTCCGGCAAATAGTGCTATAAGCAGCGACAGGAGAATGGCAGAAAAGGCACGGAATGAGATATAGCGAAAGAGCCCCATACCGGGGAAGTCAGTGAAATCCTTAAAATATTCGTATAGGTTGTATAACATAATCTATTTTGGATTAATTATTTCTGCAATTATCTCTTTGTCGTCAAAATGATACTTTATGCCTTTAATTTCTTGGTAATCTTCGTGTCCTTTCCCTGCAACAAGAATTATTGAGCCGACAGATGAGATTGCAACTGCCGCCTTTATCGCCTCTCTTCTATCTGTGATAAACAGAACACGGGAAGTGTCTGCTCTGTCAAAACCCTCTCTTATGTCTTTGATAATATCATCAGGATCTTCAAATCTTGGATTGTCGGATGTGACTACGATTTTATCGGAGTATTTTGCTGATATTGCTGCCATCTCCGGTCTTTTGCTCTTGTCTCTGTTCCCTCCACATCCAAACACAGTTACAATCTCTCTCTCATCGGAGCAATCACGAAGTGTTTTAAGTACGTTTTCCAGTGCATCAGGTGTGTGTGCATAATCTACAACGGCAGTGAGCTCTCTCTCTCCCTTTATATATTCAAGACGTCCTGAAACAGATTCAAGTCCGCTTAAAGCTATAAGAAGCTCCTCTTTAGATGCTCCCAGCAGCGTTGCGGCAGAGTATACAGCCAGCAGATTGTATGCGTTGTGTGTTCCGATAAAGCGAGTCCATACCTCACTATTCTCAATTCTGACAAGCATCCCGTCAAGCCCTTTCTCAATTATCCGGCAGTTAAACGTAGCAGGAGATAGGCAAGAATAGGTAAATAGTTTTGCAACACAGTTTTGTGCCATTACCAGTCCGTTCTTGTCATCGATATTTATCAGAGCGAACGACTCTTTACTCAGGTTATCAAAAAGACTCTTCTTGACACGGATATACTCAATAAATGTCTTATGATAATCCAGATGGTCATGTGTGATGTTAGAAAAGATTGCCCCTTCAAATTTAATCCCGGCAACCCTTTGTTGATCAAGAGAGTGTGAGCTGACCTCCATAAAGCAAAATTCACATCCGGAGATTACCATCTCATTCATAAGAGAATTAAGCTTTACCGGATCTGGTGTGGTGTGTGTGGATTCACCCCTCACTTCTCCAACATAATTGGCGATTGTGGAGATAAGTCCGCATTTGTATCCAAGAGATGTAAATAGTTTATAAAGAAGAGTGACTGTTGTTGTCTTTCCGTTGGTTCCCGTAATTCCGACAACTCTTATCTTCTCCGAAGGTTTGTCATAAAAAGCGGATGCAATTAACCCCAGGGCTTTATGGCTATCTTTAACAATAACTGTACATATTCCTGGTGTGATCTCACCACCCTCTTCGCAAACAATTGCAGATGCCCCTGCAGCAACTGCATCACCTATGTACTTGTGACCATCGGAACTGCTACCTTTAAGTGCAATAAAGAGTGATCCGGGAGTCACCTCTTTTGAGTTAAAAGTTATGTTATTTACCGAGATGTCCGGATCTCCGTATATAACACTACTTACAATATCTGATATTATTCTCTTTAATCTCATCTTATTCCGAAAGTATTAATTCTATTAATCCGTTTGGTTGCAATTTTGCTCCACCTTCAGGAGATTGTCGGGTAACCCTTCCCCTGCCGCTGAATTTGACTCTATACCCGTTGTTTTCAAGAATATAGAGTGCATCTTTAAGAGGCATTCCACTAACGTCCGGAAGTGAACCGTTTGTGATTTCGTAGCTCACCGGCTTTGCTTTAGTGCTGTCGAGACGAAACCACTCACTACCTGTTTCCGGAAGATTTTTACCTTTATTTAGCTTAGCAAGGACTTCGCGCGTAGCTTTGCTGTTCCCCGGGTAGAGATAAATACTATCTTCCTCCATCTCTTTGTTGGCAACTATAGCTTCGTTCCAATCAATGCTTGTGGAGTAGATTTTATCTGCAATCTCTTTAAAAACCGGAGCTGCCCAAGAGCCTCCATAGAAATTATCTCGTGTCTTATTTGTGTAGAGAACAACTATTACAGAGTATCTGGGGTTGTCGGAGGGGAAGAAACCGGCAAATGATGCCTGATGCTTTCTGTTTCCGGAAGCATCGATATATCTCCCTTCAAAAGCAATTCTTGCAGTACCGGTTTTTCCGGAGATCTTGTACCTTTCATCATTAATGGACTTTCCTGTTCCGCTCTCCACAACTCCTCTCAGCGCAGTATGGACCTGCTCTACCGTCTTTTTTGAGCAGATAGATCCACTCACCTCACGGGGTCCGAATTTCTCAATAACAACACCTGTTCTCTGCAGATTCTCTACAAAGTAAGGCTTCATCATCTTGCCCATATTGGCAATTGCGTTATAGAAGGTGAGGGTATGAAGAGGTGTAATGAGAGATGCATATCCTATAGCCATTGACGGGAGAGTAAGTCTGGACCACATATTGTCTCCGGGAGAGTAGATAACCGCTCTTGCCTCACCCATAATATCCAGATTGAAACGCTCATTAAGTTTCATATTTATGATTCTGTCCACAAACCTCTTTTCGTTGTTAGAGTAGTGTTCAACTGTAAGTTTTGCAAAGGCAACGTTGGAGGACTTCTCAAAAGCTTTCTGAACATCAATCAACCCGTAACCTACATTTCCGGCATCTGTATAAGTGTTGTTACTGTATGTCCATCTTCCGTTCCCGGCATCTACAGGTGTTTTGAGATTTACATATCCATCCTCTATTAGGGCCACAAGAGTTGCAAGTTTAAATGTAGAACCGGGCTCGGTGGCCTCTCCAATTGCATAGTTATAAGACTCATCAAACTCTCCGTTTGTCCCCTTTTTCATGTTTGCAATTGCTCTCACGGCACCGGTTTTTACCTCCATAACTATTGCAGTGGCACCTTCAAAGACATTAGAGCGGGAGAGCTGATTTCTCAGCGCACTCTCTGTTGCCTCCTGAATATCAATATCTATAGTGGTAAGAATATCCACACCGTCACTAGGGGGAATTGTCTCCTCTCCCGGTACCGGAACCCACTCTCCTCCAAGCATTCTCTGAACGGTCTGTCTGCCTGCCCTCCCCTTTAGATAGGCATCGTAACTCCCCTCGATCCCGACTCCGACCCCCTCGTTGTTTATAAATCCAATTGTTCTGTATGCAAGTCTTCCGTAAGGGTTGTTTCTCCGGTTCCTCTGTTCTGTGATTATACCTCCTTTGTTAGAGCCGTAACGGAATAGGGGAAACTCACGTATCAGAAGCATCTCTGTATAATCAACTAGTCTGTTCCCAAGGGGTTTATATCTCTTTTTCTCCCTTCTTGCCGTTATAAGCTCACGTTTGTAAGCTGCAGAGCTTTTATCCTTAAAAAATGATGCAAGAGCGGCACTTAGTGCATCTATATTGGCATTAAAAAGAGTCTCATCCGGAACGACACAATCCATTCTAATCTGGAAATAGGGCACAGATGCAGAGAGAGGACGTCCATCTCTTGCAAGTATACTACCTCTGTTTGCCTCTATCTCCTCCAGACGGAAAGAGATATCCGAGACAGATGTCTTAATATCGGCAAAATATTGCAGATATATAACTCTCCAGATTACCAACAATGTTATGATAATCAGGAAAACATAAAGGATATATACTCTTTTTAGAAATCCATTCATATCTGTCAATCTCCTATTATTACTCTTTCGGGTGGGTTAACAGGTGCCTTAAGAGTTGAATTCAAACTGGTAAGTCTCTTCTCTACCTCCTCTCTTTTGCTTTGATACTGGAGTTTTGCAGATTTACTTGTGTAGTCTGCCTTAAGGTGTTTCAGTTCGCGATGGTTTTTTCTCTCAATAAGAAGACTTCTCTCCATGCCGAAGTTTATGCTTATGTAAACAATGACCAGAAAAAAGATATAGAGAACATAGCGTGTGTGCTGCAGAATACCGCTGTTTAACAGTATCTGCCCACCCAATATCTCATTCATCCAATTCTTCTTTGCCATTTTTACCTCTCTTTAACCTGTTTTTTTGGTTACTCTTCTATTTACTCTCCAGATCTTCTCGTTAAATCTTCTCGTTAAATCTTCTCTGCAATTCTAAGTTTTGCACTTCTGGCTCTTGTATTCCGGGCAATCTCCTCCTCACTTGGGATTACCGGTTTTCTTGTGAGAACATTAAAAGGAGTCTCAAAACGTCCGTAGAGATCTTTATCAATCTTTCCGGCTGTGTTTCCGGATTTCATAAAATTCTTAACCATTCTGTCCTCTAGCGAGTGGTAAGTGATAACAACAAGCCTCCCTCCGGGCTTGAGAATCTCCGTTGTCCCCTCAAGAAAGAGTTCGAGTGCCCTCATCTCCTCATTTACCTCAATTCTGAGTGCCTGATATATTTTTGCAAGATATTTATGCTCTGCAAATTTTGGCAAAAGAGGAGCAAGAAGGGTGTTAAGCTCTGTAGTGCTCTCTATTCTCTTCTTCTCCCGATTACTGCATATTAACTGAGCTACTCTTCTGCTTTTATCTACCTCTCCGTATTTGTAGAAAATGTCCGAAAGCTCCTCCTGGCCGTAACTGTTTACTATATCTGCGGCAGTCTGCCTTGCCAGTCTGTTCATCCTCATATCAAGAGGAGAGTCAAACCGGAATGAGAAGCCACGCATATCTGTGTCAAACTGGTGAGAGGAGACCCCAAGATCTGCAAGTATTCCGTCTATCTTCTCAAATCCGTGATATCTAACATAGTTGTTGAGAAATCTAAAGTTATTATGAACAAGTATAACTCTCTTGTCTTGAGGAGAGTTGGCAAGAGCATCACTATCCCTGTCCATTGCAATAAGAGTTGAATCACTCTCCATCCTGGAGAGAATCTCTCTGCTGTGACCACCTCCTCCAAAAGTGACATCGGCGTAAACTCCGCCCCTTGTCAATGCCAAGGCTGATACACTCTCTTCAAGTAGTACTGGTGTGTGGTAAATTCCCATAACCGACTCCTTATCCTAAGATTTTTTCTGCTAAATCCACATATTCGCTGCCGGGAAGTCTCTCCCCTCCGTAAATCTCCTTTGCCCAGATCTCAATTTTATGATCACTTCCGGCAAACAGTACCTCTTTGGATACTCCAATCTGGTCAAGTAGTCTTTTGGGGATAGATATCCTTCCAAATTTTTCGTCCGGCTCAACCAGCGCGCGGTCACGCATATACTCCCTCCAGAAGAGGGCATGCTCTTTTTTAAAGAAATTAAGGCGAGATTTTACCTCTTCCGATTGTCTGATCCACTCCGGATAGGTGTACATCTCAAGACAGTTAAAAAACAGATCCTTTTTTACGACAAAACGATGGTCGTTTTCCGGGCCGAGCATGGATTTGAGTGACGAAGGAAAGACAACTCTTCCTTTATCATCAACTTTAGCTGTGTATTCCCCTATAAACTTTACCATTCGGATACTTTTTCTGTCATTTTAGACCTACGCAAATTTAAAGAAAGTTTTCCACATTTTTACATTTTATTACAATTTTTTCCACAATCTTTTCAACAGTTATGGTAAAATATCTATCTTAGGGGTTGATAAATGGATGTGTATGGTAAGATTGATAGGATTTTTAATGATGTTTACAATCATCTCCTGCTCTTCGGGGGCAGAGAGAGGAGAGGCTGTTACAGATGATTCTGCACTCTCGGGTGAGATATCTGAATTTGGGTTTCCGGTATATGAGTTTGAGTCACAAGAGGGGCAGATTAAAAGGGGAGAGTTCTTCTCAACTTTAATGACCAGTCTTGGAGTCTCTAATGCCGAATCATATGCTCTGTCACAGATCTCAAAAGATGTGTTTGACCTTAGAAAGATAAAGGCAGGTAACAGTTATAAAGCATTTTTCACAAGGGATGAAAACCCTAAGCTGGCCTATCTTGTTTATGAGGACACAAGAACCTCATATGTTGTTTTTGGGCTTCATGACTCAATATTTGTCAGGGTATCTTCTGTGGAGGTTTCAAGAAAGTTAAAGCTTGCAGAGGCGACAATATCCACCTCGCTCTGGCAGGATATGGAGAGGGCGGGAATAAACCCTCTTTTGGCTATAAAGCTATCGGATATATATGAGTGGACAATAGATTTCTTTGGGTTAAGAAAGGGTGACTCATTTGTTGTAATTTATGAAGAGCTATATGCAGGAGATAAGTTTATTGATATAGGAAATGTATATGCTGCATATTTTACTCATGCAGGAAGGGAGTATGATGCATACAGATTTATCCAGGATGAGTCACCTCAATACTGGAGTTTAAAAGGGGATAATTTAAGGAAGGCATTTCTTAAGGCTCCTCTCAATTTTTCGCGTGTATCTTCCGGATTCTCATATGCAAGAAGACACCCTGTCACCAGAGTCGTTAGGCCTCATAC
>JAUYTB010000008.1 GCA_030695305.1 Bacteroidales bacterium | reverse complement strand
CTGCTATATAATGAAATTAAACTTAAAGAATCCTATACTTTTTTTTGATATAGAGAGTACCGGTTTAAACGTTGCATCAGACAGAATTGTGGAGATAAGTGCTCTCAAGTTGTTGCCAAACGGAGATCAGGAGATAAAGACCCGGAGAATTAATCCCACTATCCCTATCTCACCGGAAGCACAGAGAATTCATGGAATATCAAATGAAGATGTTGCCGATTGTCCTACTTTTAAGGAGATTGCAAAAAGCATGGCCAACTGGATGTCCGGGTGTGATTTTTCCGGATACAATGCAATTAAATTTGATATCCCAATGCTTGCCGAGGAGTTTCTTCGTGCAGGTGTCAATTTTGATTTTAGAAAAAGACGTATAGTAGATGTCCAGAATATCTTCCATAAGCTTGAGCAGAGAACACTTAGTGCTGCATATAAGTTCTATTGCAATAAAGAGTTAGAGAATGCACACTCTGCCGAAGCAGACACTATTGCTACATTTGAAATTCTTGAAGCTCAGCTAGATAAATACAGTGATGTACTGGAGAATGATGTAAAATTTCTGGCAGAATTCTCGACAAAATCTAAGTTTCTTGACTACGCAGGACGTATCGCTTTGGACGAAAATGATATCCCGATTATCAATTTTGGGAAGCACAAAGGCAAGAGAGTTGAGAGCGTCTTTAAAAGTGATACCGGTTACTACTCATGGATGATGAATGGAGACTTTACTCTTGATACCAAGCAGGTTCTAACAGATCTTAAAATAAAATTCGAAAATCCTCTTTTTCAATAGCTCTTTAAGGGAGTTCCGTTTTTTTTAGTATCAGAGAAGCTGCTTCTCTTCCGGCTGTATATCCGGTTGAGAAGGCAATCTGAAGATTATACCCTCCGGTATCTCCGTCAAGATCAATAATTTCACCGGCAAAAAAGAGATTTGAAAGCATACGTGATTTCATGTTTTTAGATACAATCTCATCCAGAGAGATTCCTCCGGCAGTAATAACAGCTCTCTCATATGAGGTAAAAGAGACAATCTCCATTTTCCAGCACTTAAGAGAGGTAACTAAGATATCTATCGTTTCATCCTGAGATAACTTGAGAGAATCATTTTTCAAATTAAGAGAAGAGAAAAAAGGCTCAACAGCCTGTGAAGGAAGAAGTTTTTTTAAAAGATATCTTAAAGATTTAACATTTAATTGCTGCACCTCCCTCTTTATCCTCTCTTTTAAAAGATAGGGATCAACAGCAGGTTTAAGATCGAGAGAGACACTGCATCTATTACCGTTTATCAGGCATTTAACAGCTTTTCTGCTAATCTTATAACCTATTGACCCCTCAATACCATTGTTTGTAAAGTCGAGATCTCCCATCTCTTGCTGAATCAAATCTTTTCCAACCCATAATGAGATCTCTGTATTCTTCAACTGAAGCCCTTCCAGAGCTGTGTTATAATTTTCTGGCATAAGTGCAGTCAGAGATGGGTGACACTCTACAATCTTATGACCAAGTCTCTGTGCAATTCGATGCCCATCTCCATCGGAGCCTGTCAATGGGTATGATAATCCACCGGTAGCAATTATAACTGCCACCGGTTTGAATCCTCTCCTTACTCCGGATAATCTATCCTCAATTAATACTTCTGATACAGATTCCGATTTTGTTACAATGTCAATAACCATGCTGTTTAGTAAAACCTCAACATTAAGTCTGCTCAGCTCCTCTTGTAAAGAGGTTACAACATCAGATGCCAAACCCGAGGCGGGAAATACTCTGTCACCCCTTTCAACAATTGTCGTCAATCCAATACTATCAAAAAGTGAGATAGTGTCTGTATTTGAAAAACTATAAAATGAGTGTTTGAAAAAATTATTTTTGGGATGTATATGAGTAGAAAACTCTCTCCATGGTTTTGTGTTTGTAATATTGCACCTCCCTTTACCGGTAATTCTCAGTTTTCTTCCAAGTCGCTCCATCTTCTCTACTAGAGTTACCTGTGCACCCGATCTTGCTGCAGAAATGGATGCCATAATTCCGGCTGCTCCCCCTCCAATGACAATTATTTCTCTTCTTTCCATATCTGATTGTTAAATCTAAATTGTTAATTTTGCAGCAAATATATACATATGAACCCTACTTTCAAACTTCCTGTTGTTTTATCATTGTCACTATTGCTTCTATCCTGTTTGGGAAACACTTCTAATGAGAGAGGTGAGATGAAAAATAATGAGTATGCAAAGTATTTCGAAATTGAGAAGAGCTCTGACGGAGGTGTAACACTTATTATCAACGAAAACTGGAGCGGAAAAAGGGAGGTAACAAGATACAGAATTGTTTCAGCTGGGGTTGACAATGTTGATAGTGATGATTTTAATGTTATATCGGTACCCCTTACAAAGGTTGTATGTATGTCAACCAGCCATATTGCATATATCAATACGCTGGGAGAGGCGGAATCAATTGTAGCTATTTCCGGAGGGCGTTATATAAGTGATTCAATAATATCATCCGGTGTAGCTGACGGAACAATTGCCGATATTGGTTTTGAGTCATCAATAAGCTATGAGAAGTTGATGCAGCTGAAACCAGATATAGTTTTCACCTATGGTATCAGCGGAGAGAACAATCTCTATATTCAAAAGATAAGGGATATCGGAATAAAGGTAATTGCACTGGGAGACTATATGGAGGAGCACCCTTTGGGAAAACTTGAATACCTTAAACTTTTTGGAGAGTTATATTGCAAGGGAGAGTATGCTGACTCTCTGTATAACTCAGTAAAAGATCGTTACAACAAAGTAGCACAAAGAGTGGCAGATATTGAATACAGACCGGTGATTCTTCTTAACGCACCATGGAAAGAGATATGGTATATTCCCGGGGAGAACAACTATATGAGCCACCTTATACGAGATGCAGGCGGTGAGGTATTGTTAAGTAAAGAGGGCGACAGCCACTCATATACCAACAGTATCGAGGAGGTTTTTGCAAGCTCCCATAAGGCCTCATTGTGGCTGAATCCTAACTTTTACTCCACTATATCTGAACTTAGGTCTAGCAACCCGTTATTCTCAAAGATGAATCTCCTCTCATCCGGAAAGGTTTTTAACAACACAAAAAGAAACACCGAGAGAGGCGGAAGTGATTTTTGGGAGAGAGGCGTGGTGGAGCCGGATATTATTCTCAATGACCTCATCAACATAATTCACCCGGACAAGGGAGATTCCGGCGAGCTAAAGTACTATATCAAGCTTAAGTAGTAATCACACATAGAAAAATACCTGACACTGCTTTAAGGAATTATCCATAAGCAATGTCAGGAAGTTAAAGATATACTTTACTACTGTTTATTCGTATACAAGAGGCGTCTCTTTGCCCTCAAGCACAGCAAGACCATTCCAGGCAAGAGCAGACATCTCATCTTCTCCCGGGAATATCTTTACCGGAGCAATAAACTTTATCTGATCTGATAGTGTCTCCATTAACCTGGTGTTGTATGCAATACCCCCGGTTATTAGGATAGCATCTACATCTCCATGAAGAACCACCGCCATTGATCCAATAGCTTTGGCAACATTATAGGCAAATGCCTCAGAGATTAAGATGTAATTTTCATCTCCCTCACTAACCTTTTGCTCTACAACACTAAAAGAGTTTGTACCCAGGTGTGCAACGAGTCCTCCCTCCCCTGTTATCATTTTCTTTACCTCTTCTAGAGTGTAAATACCTGAAAAACAAAGCTTAGCCAAATCATATGCAGGAAGGGTTCCTGATCTTTCGGGAGAGAAAGGTCCCTCTCCGTTAAGGGCATTATTAACATCTATTACCCTGCCCTGAGAGTGTGCTCCAACAGAAACACCTCCCCCAAGATGTGCAACAATAAGATTTAGCGACTCATAAGGAACATTGATTGAGGTAGCATAACTCTTTGCCGTAGCTTTCTGGTTTAGGGCATGAAAAATTGATTTTCTCTCAAATAGCGGGTGGCCGGTTATTCTTGCAATGGGCTCAAGTTCGTCAACAACTACAGGATCTGCAATAAAAGCTCTGCAACCTTTTATCTCTTTGGCAATACTATTTGCAATTATGCCACCAAGATTACTTGCATGCTCCCCTCCTACTCCAATTCTAAGATCTTCAAGCATAGTGTCATTAACCTCATAAACACCAGCTTTAATTGGTTTTACAAGTCCACCTCTGCCTACAATAACCTCAATAAGAGATAGTTCTATTCCATTATCTTCAAGGGTCTTTAGAATTGCACTCTTTCTGAAATCAAACTGGTCAGATACATTTTCAAACGCAGATATCTCTTCGGTAGTGTGCCTCAGTGTGGTTACAAACATCTGTTTATGGCCGTCAAAAACGGCTATCTTTGTTGATGTCGATCCCGGATTAATTGCTAATATTAAGTGTCCCATTTTTTATTTTGCTGTTAATGCAGCTAATGCTATTGAGTTAAGCTTTGTATCAATACTGTCTGCCCTGCTGGACAATACACATGGCGCTTTTGCTCCGGCAACGATAGCGGCCTGTTTGGCACCTGTACAAAGTTGTGTGTTGACTTTATAAAACACATTAGCAGATTCAATATTAGGGAATACCAGACAATCAGCATCTCCGGCTACTGAGCTTACAAGCTTTTTAACTGCTACTGCCTCGGCAGAAAGAGCAACATCCAAAGCTAAAGGTCCGTCGACCAGGCAACCGGAAATCTGTCCCCGCTCTGCCATCTTGGAGATAATGGCGGCATCTACACATGCCGGCATACCAGGCATCATCTGTTCTGTTGCAGCCACTAATGCAACTTTAGGTTTGGCAATACCCAAAGCTTGTGCAGTTTTAACAACATAATTTGTAATCGCAATCTTCTGATTAAGGTCCGGAGCCGGAATTACGGCAATATCTCCCAAAACCAATAGTTTATGATACTGAGGATTTGACATTACAGTCACGTGGCTAAGAACCGCTTTTGGAGGAAGAAGACCTCTCTCTTTGTTAAGAATGGCTCTCATATACTTATCTGTACTGCATAAGCCTTTCATAAGAATATCACCCTCACCTTCATTAATTAGGTCAACAGCCATTGCAACTGCCTTTACCTCATCTTCTATTGGTACTATTCTAAAAATAGATGGGTCAATACTCTCATGAGCACAGACTTGGCGGATCATCTTTTCGTCACCTACAAGGGTAGCGTCTACAATTCCGGCCTCGATAGCAAGTCTTGCCGCATTGATTGTGTGATCGTCAACAGCCCATGCTGCAACAAGTCTCTTTTTGGGTCTTGATCTTAGTTTGTCAAAAATCTGCTCAAATGTGGTTATCATATGTTGATATAATTTTAAAATATAGAGAATAAATTACTTAGCAAGAATTGTCATTGTATCCTGAGCTATTACAAGCTCTTCATTAGTTGTTACGACAGCCATTTTAACTACGGATTCCGGTTTGGATAGGATCTTATCTTTACCTCTTACTCCCTTGTTAGCATCATTGTCGAAATCCAGACCGAGATAACCAAGATATGAACCTACCATCTCACGAATATGCGGATCATTCTCTCCAATCCCTCCGGTAAATACAATCATATCAACACCCCCCATTGCAGCTGTATATGCACCAATATACTTTAAAACCCTATAATTGAGCATATCGAGCACCAGTTTTGCCCTTTCATTATTCTCGGAAGCTGCCTTCTCAATATCTCTGGCATCAGAAGATTCGCCAAAAACTCCGATAAAGCCACTCTTCTTGTTTAAAAGAGAGTTAATACCGGCAGCATCAAGCCCCTCTTTCTCCTGAATAAAAGTTACTATTCCGGCATCTATATCTCCGCTTCTGGTTCCCATAATCAACCCTTCCAGTGGGGTAAATCCCATTGAAGTATCAACCGACTTACCATTTTTAATAGCAGTGATAGAGCTTCCATTACCCAGGTGACATGTAATAACCTTTGAGGTCTCAAAATTAAGTCCGGCTAAATCACAAGCTTTCTTACCTACAAACTTATGGCTGGTTCCGTGAAATCCGTATCTTCTGATTTTGTACTTTGTATAATACTCATAAGGGAGTGCATACATATATGCATAATTAGGCATAGTCTGATGGAATGATGTATCAAAAACAGCTACCTGAGGTGTCTTTGGCATCAGCGTTTCAATTGCGTAGATTCCAAGAAGATTTGCAGGATTGTGCAGAGGGGCCAGTTCACACAGCTTCTCAATTCCATCAATAACAGATTTATCAACAAGACGGCTGCTGTTAAAGAACTCTCCTCCGTGAGCAACTCTGTGCCCCACTGCCTCGATGTCTGAGAGAGAGCTGATAACCCCAAGCTCTTTATGAATCAAAATATCAAGAACTTTCTTGATACCCTCGGTGTGATTGGGTATAGGACTCTCTGTCTCATACTTATCTTTACCTGTAACTCTGTGAGAGAGGAATCCTGCCTCAAGTCCGATTCTCTCTACTATCCCTTTTGCCAAAAGATTGTAATCCGAAGTTGTTTTCATATCAAGTACCTGATACTTAATAGAAGAGCTTCCACAATTTAAAACCAGTATAACCATAAAATATTTATTTATTTATTTATTTAAATTCTTACAAAATTAAGGCAAATCTATCCTGCAAATGTAATAAAAAAAGCTCTTTTTTCTGTTTTTATCGAATAAATCGTTACTTTTATGTATAATTAAGAGCGTGGAGATGGAGAGTGCGGGAGAGAAAAATATGAGTAGCAAAGCTATTATTGGGAGATCTCCTCTCTTCTTTTACACTTTAAGCTATCTCTCCGGAATTTTATACGGAAACACTTTAGTGCTCTCTGCAATTATACCTCTTATAATCTCTTCTACTCTACTAATCGGGGCATTTCTAGTCTATTATAATGCAAAAAATCAACGGGATATCTTTTTTGATTTCACGCTAAAAATCTTGCTGATAACTTCAATATTCTTTGCAGGTCTATTCAATATATCGGGTAGTCCCCACGCTCACAAAAACTTAAAAAGCTCTATTAACTCCTTTGCAGATGAGGTTAACCTCTCTCTGCTAATAAAGGAGGATATAAAGGTAAGCAGAAATTCCTTAAGAGCGCTCTGTTTTTGTATAGGTTATAATGAGAGCATTCTCATCTATTTTCCAAAAGATGTCTCAGCCGATTATTATGAGCCCGGAGATACCATTTTTGCAAAAATCAGACTGAGAGAGTTTGGGAACTCAACCCGTAAAGAGATTGAATACAAAAAATACTTAAAGACAAAACGGGTTTTTTTCTACGCGTTTTTAAGAAGCGCACAATACGAAGTAGTTAAACCTCATAAAAGAACCATTTATACAAAATTTAACGGAAGTCGTAAGCTTTTCATAAACAGACTGAGGGAGAGGGCTGGAGATGCCGCTTGGGGAGATCTTCTCCTTGCAATTCTTATTGGAGAGAAGAGTTGGCTTGATCCCGAAATAAAAAATGCATTTGCCACTTCCGGGGCAATGCACCTTATGGCTGTATCAGGGCTACACGCAGGTTTTATCTTTATTTTTATTGGTTTTATTACGTCAATACTTGGCAATAGAAGATTTTTTAAATTTATCAGGGTGATTATGACATTGTCTGTTTTATGGGGATACTGTGCCGTTGCAGGATTCTCACACTCATCGGTCAGGGCAGTAATAATGATATCAATGCTTTTAGTAAACAAGATAATTAACAGACCTGCAATCTCTCTCAACTCACTATGTTCGTCTGCCTTGATTATAACAGTACTCTCTCCTGCATCTCTTTATGATATCGGTTTTCAGCTCTCTTATGCAGCATTAATCTCAATCATCTTTATTAATCCCGGAATTGAGAAATTATTTAAAACAAGAGTAAAGATTTTGAATTGGTTTTGGGCTCTTATCTCAATTTCGATATCCTGTCAAATTGGTACAGCTCTTATATCAATAGCCAAGTTTGGCATCTTTCCACTCTACTTTCTTCTGACAAATATTATTATGCTCCCTCTGACAGCATCGCTGATTTATCTCTCATCACTATCTCTTCTTATTCATTTAATAACCGGCAAAAGTGAACTAATAACAGAAGTCATCCGATTTATATCAGAACTTTTAATAAAGACAGCTTTTCGGATTGAATCTCTGCCATACTCTCAACTTGAATTGTCGTTATCATCAGGTGCCAGGCTAGTATTTATCTCAATGACTATCTTAACATTTATTGATGTGGGTTTAAGCAAAACAAGAAAGAATTATATATATGCAGCTCTTCTTATTAACTTAATTATAATGTACTGGCAATCATGAATACCGATACAATTGCAAGCAACACTCCAAACCACTG
>JAUYTB010000006.1 GCA_030695305.1 Bacteroidales bacterium | reverse complement strand
TCATCCTCATCTTCTGTATCATAGTCCATTATCATTATTGCAGGATTGCCACGCGTGTACTCCATTATAGCTTTTTCCAAGTTGTCTTTTGTCTTGAAATGCTTGTCCATAAGGGTTGTATCCACATCAATAAACTCTCTGAGGGGACTATCTCCATTAAAATGAAAACCGTATGAGTTCCACTTATGATCTCCCGGGTTTTGGCAGATGTTGGCCTTGATCGGGTTCTTGAGGATATAGAGCATGCTGTCAATTATCCAATCTTCAGAAAATTTACAAGCACTGTTGAATGGTGTTTTGAATAGTTTGTCTGATAGATTGTATCGTCGGTTATACCATTGAGTATAACTCATTTGCAATGACTTCATAAAGCCGCTGATGTTTTTTGTATCTACCTGCAGATGAACGTGATTGTCCATTAATACAAATTCAAGAATGGTTGTTTGGTACTGTTTAGCAAACTTATTACACCTTTTTAGTAATTCGATTTTATCCTCGTCACTGTAAAAGACGATTTTTCTGTTATTTCCCCTAAAATAGCTGTGGATATTACCCTCTTGGATTCTGTTACAATAATTCTCTCCCATCTCTCACTCATTTATATTGTTTAACAAAAAATACTATGTCAAACCTATGCATTTATTATTGAATTGGGCTTCTGAATCAGATATATTTTTTTTAAAGTCAGATAAAAATAGACCTTGGCAAGGGTTGTGGACCTTAAAGATATTTGTGAGAATCCACATTTGCATGCAAGGTCCACAACCCTTGCCAAGGTCCCTTTTTTTATTTATCTTTAGTTGTTGATAAATAAGATATTATGAGAAAATTGTCGGTATTGGTTGTCCTGTGTGGATTTTCGGTGTTTTTTGCTGCTCAGGGTTGTGCCTCTTTGTCTGGCGGGCAGATGAAGGCGGTGGAGAGTTTTGCAGTTTCTTGCGATAGTTTCAGTAAGTATCCGAGTGGTTTTTTTGAGGAGATGGCTAGATTACGAGTTGAAAGGGGACTCTACTTCTCTGCCTCATTGAGTGATCCGCAGTTAAGAGTAGAGGAGATCAACTCCATTTACGCCTCTTTGGTGAAGGATCTCCAGTTGTCCAAAAAAACCAACTTGTCACTAGAGATATTAACTTCTTATCAGAGAGCCTTAAAGGTGCTTTCGGGTAAGGGCAGATGGCAGGATGCAGGCAGGGAGATGCGCTCTCTTGGTCGTTCGCTTGACTCTCTTGTGCTGCGGTTTAACGCCCTGGGCGTGCTTGAGGATGCGCTCCCTATGGGGATCGGAAAAAGTGCCGGGAAATTGGCCGGCTATACTGCAGAGCTGTTTGTCAAAAGAGCTCAGGCTCGCGCTGTTAAACAGTTTGTTATAGAGGGAGATACCCTTGTTAATGCTCTTGTAGAAAATCTGGTGAAAGTGCTCAGAACTCCTGCTGTAACTGCCTTGATAGAGAATGAGAAGCGTGGTCTGGAGCAGAACTATATCTCTTATCTCAAGAGTGTCGCTAATGTAAACAGTTACGGAAAGGGCAAAATATCTGCCTATAGTGAAGATAGAGAGTACTTAGCGTTAAAGGAGAGGGTAGAGAGACTCGCCACAATAAGGGGTGGGGTCATCTCTGCGTCTAACCGCCTGGCAAAGGCACACTCAAAGATCGCCGCTGAGTTTGCAAAGCGTAAGAAAATTAGCGAACTCTATCAGGAACTTCTCGATTTTGAGAAAGAGGTGGCCAATCTGCAAAAGGAGGTGAAATCTATTGTAGATAAATGGCCTTATAGCAGCTAGTTAAGCCGGTTGTGAGCGGAAAGGTATTGTGAGTAGTTTGTACCGGTTATTGGAGCCGAGTTGTGAGCTGATAGGTATTGTGAGTAGTTTGTACCGGTTATTGGAACCGGGTTGTGAGCGGATAGGTATTATGAATAAATTGAAATTGTTCTGGCAAGAAATTCTGTTTTTTTTAGGTAATATTTTTGATTAAAAACTTAGATTCGATATGAAAAAAAAGAGTTACGACCTTATTGACGGGGATGAGAAATCACCATCTTCCGGAGAAAAATTGAAAAAAGAGAGCGCTGTTAAGCTAGCAGAGATTCGCAGGGCGTTGGAGTTGGCAGATGAAGTCCGTTTTTCGGGGAGTCATAATGCTGCCGAGAGAGCGGAGCTGGAGAGAGCCTCAGTTGCTTTGCGGGAGAGCGAGCGTGAACTTATAGAGGAGATTGGAAGTGAGGTTGCTGCTGCAATTAAGGAGAGCTCTTTAACTCTTGAGGAGATGGCAAAGAGAATTCGGGCCCGAAGCACCAGATTGTCAAAAACAGCAAAGGGTGTGGATAAAGTAACCAAAGCAATTTTACAGCTTTGCCAGAGTTTGAGGTAACTAAATAATATACAAACACATACAAATGCCAATTTTCCAATTTTGGAAAACTGCGATTTATATCTATATCATTAACTTACAGATACATCAAACTCTGGCAAAGCAGCAATTCAGCTCCGAGATTATTTGCCATCTTATTGTCATCCAGTAAGTTAAGCCAAAATCTTAAATAGGCCTAACTCCCTGATATTCTGCGAAAAGGCAAATAATCTCAGAGCTGAAAGTTGTGTATTAGCACAAGTAGGGCAAACTCAGCCGCCGATAATTCCTAACCCAAGCAATTCTCACAGCAGGAACGCCAATCTCCCCACGGGCTGAACAATAAACCCTTAGCACAAGTAGGGCAAACTCAGCCAGCAATTATTCATTACCCCAGCAAATCTCACAGCAGGATTATTCTTATCCAGCCGGCTAACAAACAACCCCTAATCACAAGTAGGGCATACTCAGCCGCAAGTAGCGAACTTGTGAGCGGATGAGGATTGGACATGCCCGTTGTGATTAGGGGGTTGTAAAACAGCCGGCCGCATAAAAAGGAGTGATCTGCTGTGAGAATCCACATTTGCATGCAAGGTCCACAACCCTTGCCAAGGTATGCCTCCTACAACGACCAGTAGCGGTGATTTTTGATTGTATTGCGGAAGATGCCGCGGATATCTACCACGAGGCCGTTTGGTTCGAGGAGTTGGGAGAAGTCGGCTTCGCTCATATTGACATATTCGCGGTGTGGTACTGCCATTATTACTGCATGGTATTTTGGCTCCGGCTGCGGGGAGAGTGTGATTCCGTACTCATGTTTTACATAGTCAGGATCGGCATTTGGGTCCACAACATCTACCAACACCTTGTAGCTGAGAAGCTCAGTTACAATGTCGGCAACCTTTGAGTTGCGGATATCAGAGACATTCTCTTTATAGGTCACGCCCATAATTAGAACACGCGCACGCTGAGCAGGGAGATTTTCGGCCAAGAGCTTCTTAACAGTCTGCTTGGCAATGTATCCACCCATCGAGTCATTGACAAAACGGCCCGAAGCGATCATCTGAGGGTGGTACTTTAGCTCGGCAGCTTTGTGAACCATATAGTAGGGATCAACCCCAATACAGTGACCTCCAACCAGTCCCGGAGTGTAAGGGACAAAATTCCACTTTGTTGCAGCCGCCTTAATTACATCAAATGTATTGATTCCCATTCTGTTAAACAAAATAGAGAGCTCATTCATCAGAGCAATAATTACATCCCTCAGAGTGTTATCAATAATCTAGGCCGCCTCAGCAACACGAATATCCGGAGCCCTGTGAACGCCGGCAGTCACAACCATCTCGTAAATAGCAGCAATATTCTCCAGAGAGTCATCATCGCAAGAGGAGACAATCTTAATAGTATTCTGAAGAGAGTGCTCCGAGTCACCCGGGTTAATCCTCTCCGGTGAGTAACCCACTTTAAACTCATCAATATATTTGAGACCGGATAACCTCTCTAGAATTGGAACACACTCCTCGGTAGTGCAACCGGGGTAAACTGTAGATTCGTAAATGATATAATCTCCCGGGTGGATTGCTTTTGCAACTACCTCTGTGGCAGATAAAAGTGGATGGAGATCCGGTTTGTTGTATTTATCTATAGGGGTGGGAACCGCCACAATAAAGAAGTTGGCCTGTTTAAGATCTTCCGGATTGGAGGTGTAGATAATATCTCTATCTTCAAATGATTGGCTGCCAAGTTCTCCGCTAGGATCTATACGATTTCGCAACATCTCAAGATTTCTCTCTTTTATATCGTATCCAATAACACTCAGGTGCTTTGCAAATTCGAGTGCCAGAGGTAGTCCTACATATCCGAGACCGACTACGGCCATTTTTATCTCTTTGTTGATTAGCTTATTATGCATACCTTTATCTGTTATGGTTAGAATTGCTGCAGATACAAAGATAATACTATTCGCTATATTTTAGTATATTTGCGGTGTTGTTGCGGATACCATTTTCCGAGCTCCGTAAGCCATAAATATATTTTTTCTTTTTTTGAGATGTCTTGGTTTGTTTTATATACCTCTGCAAGAGCAGAGAAGAGAGTTGAAGAGAGATTGGTTCAGATGGGTGTAGAGTGTTATCTCCCTATTCACAAGGTAAAGAGGATTTGGAGTGATAGAGTAAAAGTAGTTGAGGTTCCGCTATTTTCCTCATATATCTTTGTAAACTGCACCGAGCATAAGATCAGAGAGCTTCTGCTGGTTTACGGAGTTTCGCGGATTGTCTTCTATCTTGGAAGACCGGCAGTTGTAAGGGATGCGGAGATAGAGGCCATCAGGGAGTTTCTGCTACTGGCAGAGAACCGGGAGATTATTACCAATGGAGATGAGGTGGATATCATTGCCGGTCCGTTCGAAACTCATTCGGGCAAGGTTATTGAAGTGAATCATAAGTGGGCTAAGCTCTATCTGGAAGAGCTTGGAGCTAAAATTTGTGTATCTTTGTTAGAATTAAATAAGAGGAAATAATGGATTATAATACTCAGAGAAGTAAGCTGATAATGCCGGAATATGGCAGACATGTTCAAAAGATGATTGAATATGTTTCCGGGCTGGAAGATAAAGAGAAGAGAAATGAGCAGATTCGTGCTGTTGTTGGGGTTATGGGCATCCTTAATCCTCAGCTTCGCGACCTTAGCGACTTTAAACATAAACTTTGGGATCACGTACAGATTATCTCAGACTTTGAGATAGAGATAGACTCGCCATATCCAATCCCCACAAAGGAGACATTCTATACAAAACCTAACCCTATTCCTCTGGATAAGACCCCTCTCAAAGCAGCACACTATGGAAGAAATATCCAGAATATGATTGATATGATAGCCGACAGGGAGGATGATGAGCTTCGCAGAAATATGGTGATGTTCCTTGCCGGGTATATGAGACAGCAGTATATCATCTGGAACAAAGAGACTGTTTTGGAAGATATTATTTTCCGCGACATTAATGTTCTCTCCCAGGGGCGTCTATCTGTACCGGAAGATTTCCATCTGCCTGCCTTCACCCACTCATCTGCTGCTCCGGTAAATATCGGACACGGCGGCCACAGAAATGAACCAACCCATAGCAGGGGAGATGGCTACAGACAGGACTCCTCTCACAGACAGAGCAGCAGTCAGTACCGTGGAAATAAGAAGAAGATCTTCAAAAAGAAGTAGAGGAAACTAATTCTCAAAAACATATAATCAATGGCTCTGTTTAAGGTTGAGGGCGGTCATCGTCTAAAGGGTGAACTCACTCCGCAGGGGGCAAAAAACGAAGCCCTTCAGATTCTTTCTGCTGTTCTACTTACCAGCGAAAGGGTGGTAATACATAATGTACCTGATATTCTTGATGTTAACCGACTAATAGAGCTCTTGGGGCGCCTGGGAGTCGAGGTGGAGAATCTGGGAATTACCGAGAAGAGGTGCAGCTGTATCTCATACTCATACGCATTTACTGCCGCAAACATAGATCTTGACTTTATCAAAAGTGAAGAGTTTGGGCGGATATCATCTTCGCTCAGAGGGTCGGTAATGCTCACCGGACCGTTGTTGACCCGCTTTGGGTTTGCCTATATGCCTAAACCAGGCGGCGATAAGATAGGAAGAAGACGGCTTGATACCCATCTGACCGGCCTGGAGAAGTTGGGTGCAAAACTCACTTTTGAACAGGGGTCATCATTTTTTGAACTTACGGCAAAGCGGTTAATTGGCTCCTATATGATTCTGGATGAGGCATCTGTAACAGGAACAGCAAACATCGTAATGGCTGCCTCCCTTGCCCGTGGCACCACAATCATATATAATGCCGCTTGCGAGCCATATCTGCAACAGCTTTGCAAAATGCTAAACAGAATGGGTGCAAGAATCTCCGGGATTGGCTCTAACCTTCTCACTGTAGAGGGAGTGGACTCTCTTGGCGGCACCGAGCATACAATCTTGCCCGATATGATTGAGGTTGGCAGCTTTATCGGCCTTGCGGCAATGACTGCCAGCGAGATTACCATAAAAAATGTTGCCTACGATCAACTTGGAATCATTCCCGACCAGTTCCGTCGTCTGGGGATTAATTTTGAGAGAAGAGGTGACGATATATATATCCCTTCTCATGAAAACTATGAGATTGAGAGCTTTTTGGATGGCTCAATTATGACCATTGCAGATGCTCCGTGGCCGGGTCTCACTCCGGATCTGCTCTCTGTCTTTTTGGTTGTTGCTACTCAGGCAAAGGGCTCGGTGCTGATTCACCAGAAGATGTTCGAAAGTCGTCTCTTCTTTGTGGATAAGCTAATAGATATGGGTGCACAGATAATTTTGTGCGATCCTC
>JAUYTB010000022.1 GCA_030695305.1 Bacteroidales bacterium | reverse complement strand
CTTTTTTTAATGCCCTATGCTGTATATATTCCCCTCTCTACCTTAGCGGCTATTCTTATAATTGTTGCCTATAACATGAGTGAGTGGAGAACATTCAGGGATCTTTTAAAGGGACACAGGGCAGATGTTGCAGTACTTCTTATAACATTTTTTCTGACTGTACTTGTAGATCTGACAGTAGCAATAGAGGCCGGAGTTATTATGGCCATTATACTATTTGTAAAAAGAATCTCTGAGACCTCATCTATTAAGGTCATCGAAGAGCGAACTGTTGCCGGAAGTGAAGACGAAGAGGCTCCTAATGAAATAGATATGATTGAAATTCCAAAGGGAGTAGAGATATACGAGATTGACGGCCCCTTCTTCTTTGGACTTGCAAGTAAGCTAGATGAGATAGATACCTCATCTTACCACTCAATAAAAGTGAGGATTATAAGAATGAGAAAAGTGCCGTTTATAGATTCAACCGGACTAAACAACCTTAGAAGTCTGTGTAAAAGATCTAGAAAAGAGAAGATTCAGATTATTCTCTCCGGTGTCAATGAGCGGGTATTTGACTCTCTTTCAAAGTCTGGTTTTATAAATGAGTTGGGGCGTGAATTTGTATTTCCACATATTGTTATGGCTTTGAACAAAGCTAGTGAGATTGTCAGGAAAAGCGGCTCCGGGTTCAATAGGTTTAATCCCAGGTAAAACAATGAAATTCAAATTCTCTTCGCTCTCTCCAAAATTTAGGGGTATAGTAATGATATTTGCGGCAAATGTGCTGTTTGCCCTTAATATTCCTGTATCAAAAGAGTTAACACCATATTGGATAGATCCTTTTGGACTCTCATTTCTTAGGATATCCTTTGCCTTCTTATCTTTTTTTATTCTCTCTTTTATAATTGGCTCAGGTGTGAAGTTTAAGTTAAAAGAGCATTTAATACTGTTTATATGCGGTGTTACAGGAATTACAGTCAATCAACTGGCTTTTCTGGCAGGACTTTCGATAACCTCTCCTGTAGATGCCTCTCTGATTATTACAATGACCCCGATTATTACTATGGTTTTTTCTGCCGTGATAATAAAAGAGCCTATAACACTGAGAAAAACAGCAGGTGTTTTAATTGGTATGACAGGAGCTGTTCTGATCCTTTATGCATCATACAGTGGAGTGTTCAGTCAAAGCGGTACCGTTAAAGGCAATTTGATTGTCTTATCCAGTGGCTTTGTATACTCACTATACCTTGTTATGATTAGACCGCTGATGCAAAAATACCCTCCTGTAGAGGTTATGAAATGGACTTTTTTTTATGGTATGATGGTATCGTTACCATTTACATTAAAGTACACTTCAATAAAAGCAGAGGCAGATATACTTCAATTTTTACAACTCGGATATGCCCTTCTTTTTGGAACTTTTACTGCATACCTTCTTGTTGCCTTTTCTCTTAGACATTTAAGACCTACAACAGTGAGTATGTTTAATTATGTCATTCCACTACTGGCCTCATTTATAGCAATATATATCGGCCAGGACACCTTTAACTGGACAAAACCTGTATCTGCAATACTGATTTTTTCCGGTGTCTACTTTGTTATTACTTCAAGGTCAAGAGAGGGCTCAACAAAAGATACCCGTTAGCAACTACCGTACAGTAATGGTGACGGGTTTACTCTCATTCTGAAGACGATCAAGTGCTGTAACAACAACTCTTTCGCCTCTTGCTGCTCTAATTTTATAATTTTGCTCCCTTACAATATCAATAAGTTTTTCTGCATTATTAATATCTACGATTTCGTCCTTTCCAAAGAGATAGATGGCGTATAAAAAGGGGATATTCATAGGGTCAGATTCATTGTGTATCTCCCAACTTATTACTCCTCTCTTATATTTTATATTTTTAACCGGTTTTGGAGGAATGGTATCTATATTTTTATAAATAGGTGTTAATGCAGGAAATCTCTGGTAATTCTCCCTTAAACTGTCAGAGAAGTTCTGAAGCTTGGCTATTCCGGTTCCACTCCACCATATATTACCGTGAACAGATGGGTTCTCCCGAACCATCTTCATTTTTCTATTTAGTTGATTAACAATATCGCCGTTTTTATTCTTTATCTCCAGCTGATTCCATATACTTTGTCCTATATAGAGGTTGGTCTCATTGTTATTTTGTGACCACCATTCAATAAGAGGAGCATAATCTGCCCTTGAATGGCCTATCTCCCAATATAGCTGTGGTGCGTTATAGTCTATCCACCCCTCTTTTGTCCAAAGAAGAACATCTGCAAATAGGTCATCATAGTTAGTCTGTAAGGCATTAGAGTTTGATCCGCGGGGATCGGAGCTTATATTTCTCCATACTCCAAAAGGGCTAATACCAAATCTTACCCATGGTTTTATACTTTTAATAGTCTCATTTAACTCTTTTACAAGAGTGTTCACATTATTTCTTCTCCAGTTGTCTTTATCAAAGATGCCAAATCCATCCTGTTGATGGTAGAGAGAAAATGTCTTATCGTCAGGGAACTCCTTGTAAGGAACTCTATATGGGTAGAAATAGTCATCAAAATGCACAGCATCAACATCGTATCGGGTTACAAAATCGGCTATTACCCTCTTGGTATGTTCTCTTGAAGCAGGTCTGCCCGGATCAAAATAGATTTGGTTACCATAAAAGAGAAAAAGATCCGGTTGCTTAAAAAAAAGATGATCTTCTGAGAGTACCTCTTTACTGGATGAGGTAACTCTGTATGGGTTAAACCAGGCATGTAACTCCATTCCCCTTTTATGAGACTCTTCTATAATAAACTCAGCCGGATCAAACAGAGGTTCGGGTGCAACTCCTTGTTTTCCTGTAATAAACCGACTCCATGGCTCAAGCTCTGAGATAAAAAGAGCATCTGCCTGAGGTCTTACCTGAAAGATTACAGCATTCATATTAAGCTCTTTAAAAAGATCGAGATAGTAAATGATATCACTTTTGATCTCTTCTGTGCTCATATCTCTCCACGTAGTATTAACAACAGTGGGAAACCATGCTCCTCTGAACTCCCTCTTTGGATAGTTCTGTGCGTATACATCAAAATAAGATAGATATGCAAATAGAAACAGAGATAGTATTAAAACAATTTTCTTCATAACATCATCTTTTTAATTAACCCGTTTGAACACTCTTCCAGTATATCCAATACCCTTTGGAAACCCTCTCTCCCACCGTAATAGGGATCGGGAACCTCTGTATATCTTCTCTCTGTGTCAAAATCAACCATTCTGTACACTTTGTGCTCGGTCGCTGTTTTAGCAGCCAACCTTTTGAGATTGTTGTAATTACTGTTATCCATTCCTATTAGCATATCATACTTCTGAAAATCAGATATTTGATCTACTTTTCTTGAAATTGAGGTTATTTTATAACCTCTTCCGGAGGCCTCTTTTATCATCCGTGAATCTGCCGGTTCACCATTATGGTATCCGTTAAGTCCGGCAGAATCGATTTCAAAAAGATGACTTAGCCCCTTTTGCTCAACCAGATGAGTGAAGATAGCCTCTGCTGCAGGTGAGCGGCATATATTGCCCAAACATACAAACAGTATTTTCTTCTTTACCATCTATTTAGATTTTTTTTCTTTAGCAAGTCTCTCTGTAAGCAGCGGAATAATAGTTGTTACATCTCCCACAATACCAAGGTCTGAGACCTGAAATATTGGTGCATACTTATCTTTATTAATTGCTACAATATAGTCTGACTCCTCCATCCCCGCAAGGTGCTGTATGGCACCAGAGATTCCAAGTGCAAAATAGAGGTTAGGTCTTACTGTTTTACCTGTCTGACCTACTTGCCTGTCATGAGATACGATTCCGGCATCTACAACGGCTCTGGATGCAGAGACCTCTGCCTTAAGTACATTTGCGAGCTCTTTGAGCTTCTTAAAACCTGCCGAACCAGCTCCCCTTCCTCCTGATACAAGTATTTTTGCATCTGTAATATCAATTTTTCCCTTCTCCTCTTTTACGCTTTCGAGTAGTTTGACCCGAAATTTTGATTCGTCAAATACGGGAGTAAATGTGATTATCTCACCCTCTCTCTCTATATCCCTCTCTCTCTTTTTCATTACCCCCGGCCTTACTGTTGACATTTGGGGCCTGTGCTCGATACATGTTATTGTAGCCATAAGGTTACCTCCGAAAGCTGGTCGGGTCATTAAAAGATTTCTCTCGGGAGATATCTCTAGTTTTGTGCAGTCTGCCGTAAGCCCCGTTAAAAGTCGGCCAGACAATCTCGGACCCAAATCCCTTCCAATAGTTGTTGCTCCGATAAGTAAAATGGATGGAAGATATTTCTCAACTACTTGATAAACAGCTTGAGTGTACTGCTCTGTGAGATAAACTCCCAAATGTGGCGAGTCAATACAAATTACACTGTCTGCTCCATGTTCAATAAGAAGATTTGCTTTACCCGAAATAGAGTCTCCCGGAAAGATGGCGACCACCTTCTCATCCAGTGCATCTGCAAGGTCTCTCGCCTTTCCAAGCAGCTCCAGGGCAACAGACTGAATTACTCCATCACGCTGCTCTATAAATACATATACATCTTTATATGATTGTAAATCCATAATGATTTTTCTCCTTTATATTATAAATTTCTCTTTTAATTTTGAGATAATAATTCCTACTGCCTCCTCTGCTTCGACCTCAAACTGTTCTCCAGCACTCTTAACCCCTTTAGAAAAAGCTTTATAAACTTTTGTAGGTGATCCTTTGAGTCCAAGTCGATTTTCATCGGCATCAATATCGGCAGCTCCCAATACCAATACATCTTTCTCTACAGCCTCTACAATTCCTCCAACAGACATATATCTTGGTTTATTGGCAGAGGATAAGACTGTGATCAAAAGGGGCATCTCTGCCTGCAAAATTTGATAGCCCTCCTCTGTCTCCCTCTTAATTGTAAACTGAGTCTCTCCATCAAAATCAAGATCTTTAACATAAGATATTTGCGGAATATCCAGGAATTCGGCTATTTGCGGACCAACCTGAGCAGTATCTCCGTCAATTGCCTGTCTTCCTGCAATTATTAAGTCCCAATCAATTTTTCTGAGGGCTGCTGATAACGCATTAGATGTGGCCAGGGTATCAGCTCCTGCAAACTTTCTGTCTGTAAGAAGAATAGCTTTATCAGCTCCCATTGCCATTGCTTCACGAAGGACAGCATCTGCCTGAGGAGGCCCCATAGTTATGACAGTAATCTCTGCGCCGTACTTATCCTTTAGCTTAAGAGCCACCTCTAGTCCGCTTTTATCATCCGGGTTTATGATACTCGGTACTCCGTCCCTGATAAGCGTTCCGGTTACAGGGTTTATCTTAATTTCTGTTGTGTCCGGGACCTGTTTTATACAAACAACTATTTTCATTCTAAAACTATATTATGCTCAATTAATAAGAATTCAGTTACTTAAACTAAACTAGCAATCATTTAAAAATTTTAGCAGCAATTACCATTCTCTGGACCTCTGATGTCCCTTCATAAATTTCGGTAATTTTTGCATCTCTCATCATTCTCTCTACCGGATACTCCCTGGTATAACCATAACCGCCATGAAACTGAACAGCTTTAGTAGTTACCTCCATCGCTGTTTCAGAAGCAAATAATTTAGCCATTGCAGCATCAGCAGCATAAGAGACTCCAGTGTCTTTTTTAAAAGCAGCAGATCTTACCAATAACCTGGATGCCTCTATTTTTGTATAAAGATCGGCTAATTGAAACTGAGTATTTTGAAATTTAGATATGGATCGTCCAAATTGCTTTCTCTCTTTTGTGTACTTAATAGTTTCATCTATAGCACCCTGAGCTATTCCCAGAGCTTGAGAAGCAATTCCAATTCTACCTCCGTCTAGAGTTTTCATAGCAATACTGAATCCTCCACCTACTTTACCAAGCAGGTTTTTTTTGGGAACTCTGCAATTTTCGAAAATTAGTTCACACGTGGCCGAACCGCGAATACCAAGCTTCAGCTCCTTCTTACCAATGGTAAAACCTGGTCTATCAGCTTCTACAATAAAAGCAGAGACTCCCTTCACCCCCACAGACTTGTCGGTCATAGCAAGTATTATATAAATATGGGCATATCCGGCATTTGTTATAAAGATCTTATTACCATTAAGAATATAATCTTCTCCATCAAGTACCGCTGTTGTTTGTTGAGCTGATGCATCTGTGCCTGCATTAGGTTCGGTAAGTCCAAACGCTCCGATCCACTTTCCACTACACAGGTCAGGAAGATAATCTCTCTTTTGCTCTTCTGTTCCGTGCTCAAGTATAGGAGCAACACATAGAGATGTATGGGCCGATACAATGACGCCTGTTGTTGCACAAACTCTGGATAACTCCTCTATTGCGATGGAGTACATAATATTATCCCCTCCTGCTCCTCCATATTTTACCGGAACCGGAATCCCAAAAATCCCAAGTTCTGCCATCTTCTCTACACTCTCCAGCGGAAATCTCTCCTGTTCATCTATCTCCGCAGCCAATGGCTTAATCTCTTTATCTGAAAACTCACGAATCATCTGAGTAAAGAGCTCTTGCCTTCTGTTCAGTTCAAAATTCATTATATGATTATATTGATTTAATTATTAATGCTGTTCCCATACCGCCTCCAATACAGAGGGAGGCTAGTCCGATACCCTTTCCTGTTGCCTTTAGAGTGTGCAGCAAGGTTACGATAATTCTGTTTCCGGAAGCACCAATTGGGTGACCAAGCGCTATAGCTCCTCCGTTTAAATTACATCTTTCGTTAATCCACTCTCTGCTTACATTGTGCTCCTCTGCAAGTTCTTTAATAACACCCAATGATTGAGCCGCAAATGCCTCATTTAGCTCAATTACCTCAATATCTTTTAACTTAAGATCTGCTTTAAGCAGAGCTTTCCTAATAGCCGGAACGGGTCCCATACCCATGACTGATGGTTCAACTCCGCCCTCTCCGGAGGAGATTATCTCTGCAAGTGGCTTTAAACCATACTCTTTTATAGCTTTCTCGCTTGCCAGCATTACAAAAGATGCTCCGTCATTAACTCCCGAAGAGTTACCTGCAGTTACAGATCCGTCACGTTTGAATGCCGGTCTTAGAGCTGCCAGCTTTTCTGCAGTTGTGCTCCTGTTTGGATACTCATCCCTGTTAAAGATTGTAGTCTCTTTTTTTGTAACAATCTCTACAGGTACAATCTCCTGGTCAAAAAGACCGGAATCTACTGCTTTAACAGCTTTGTGCTGTGACAAAAGAGCAAATTGGTCCTGCTCTTCCCTTGTGATAGAGTATTTTTCTGCAATATTTTCTGCTGTAATCCCCATATGAAGATTTGTAAAAGCATCAGTAAGACCATCGTGAACCATATGGTCCAGCCCTTGTATATGACCCATCTTAACACCCGGTCTCAGAGTTGATCCGGGAAGAATAAACCCGGAGTTACTCATAGATTCTGTGCCTCCTGCAATGACAACATCCGCAGCACCGGAAACGATATCTGCATAACCATTCATCACACTTTTCATCCCGGAACCGCAAACCATGTTAAGCGAGTATGCCGGAACCTCTACAGGAATTCCAGCCTTGATAGAGCACTGACGAGCCACACCCTGAGATTGTCCTGCCGACAAAATATTGCCTGCAATAACAGAATCAATCTTATCGGGAGAGATTCCTGTATCTTTAATTATCTGACGAATAACAATAGCCCCTAAATCTCCAGGATTGAATCCGGAAAGTGAACCCATAAACTTGCCAATGGCTGTTCTTTTTGCTGCTACGATATAAACCTTTTTCATAGTTAACTCCTCATATTAATTAAATTATCAGATATTATAAGTTTTGCTCCGGTTGCATTCTGAACCTCATCAATTGTGAAGTCCGGATTGATTTCCGAAAGCTCTATCCCCTTTTGAGTAATATTCATAACGCCCATTTCGGTAATAATCATATTAACCTGACCTGCTGCAGTTAATGGTAAGCGACAC